>JBBPZT010000231.1:0-6012 GCA_038198625.1 Rubrobacterales bacterium | reverse complement strand
TGTAGGCGTCGTTGCGCGGGTAGCCGGAGTCGGGGGTGTAAGTCTCGTCTTCCCAGTCCTCGCGCACCAGGTCCTCGGGGGCCTGCGCCTCCTCCGGGCTCTCGGGCTCGGTCGTGAACTGGCCCTCGTGCCGGTAATCTTCCTCGCCGGACTCAAGGGGCGCGTAGTCACTCTCATCCAGACGATCTTCAGTGTGGTCTCCGGGCTCCTCATCGGAGCGGTCGGCGTGGAAGGTCGCGAAGTCCGCCTCCTCGTCGATGGAGAGCGCCGCGACCGGCACCTCGAACCGCTCGTCTTCACGCTCCACGACCACGTGCGTTACCTCGCCGCTGTCCTCGTTCGTCAGTACCTCGGAGATGCGCCCGACCTCCTCGCCGCTCGCCGTCCGGGCCTCCAGTCCTACCAGGTTTCGCTCCTCCACGCTGTACTACCTCCTCTTTGGGTGAAACACTTTACTTACCACACCACGCCATACTCTTACACCACTTGATCTACAGCGATGAGGTAATAAAATATGAGCGTGATAGGCTTAGATCTGATTTTATACCGATGGAGGTTCGAGACGTATGATCTGTGAGAATTGTGGAGTGAGACCGGCTAGTGTGCAGGTCTTTCAGAATCAAGGCGGGCAGCGGGCGACGGCGTATCTTTGCATGCAGTGCGCGCGGCAGCTCGGTATGATCGGGAACTCCGGCGGGACGAACCCGTTCGAGATGCTCCAGAACCTTATACAGCAGCAGGATCAGGGGCCGGGTAGCCTTTTCGACGCGCTCGCCACCGAGGCGCAGGGAACTGTGATGCGCGCCCGCGAGGCTTCGGCCGGGACGACCCGGACAACGGCTATCGGCACCGACCACCTGCTCTCCGGCATCGTTACTGGTGAGAACGTGGCGACCGAGGCTTTGCAGCGGGCCGGGGCGGATGTAGAGGGTATGCGCGCCAAGTTCCGGGAGTTCCGGGGAGAGCCGGGTGACGAGGTCTACACGTTCACCCCGAGCGCCAAGCGAGCCTTGCAACTCTCTTTCACCGCCGCGCGTCAGATGGGCGCGGGGCAGGTCGGGAGCGAGCATTTGCTCCTCGGGTTGCTCGGCGAGGGCGACGGAAACGCTTACAGGATATTGCAACAGCACGGGGCCGGAGACGGCGAGGCGTTGAGGCGTGAAATACTGCGCCTCATGCAGCAGCGCGGCGGCGCCCAGATGGGAGCCGGTATGCCTGGTGCGGCGGCCGGTGGTCCCGGCGCGCCCGGTGGACCGCAGGGCGACAGCCGGACTCCGATCCTGGATCAGGTGAGCAGGGACCTTACCGAGATGGCCCGAAACGGCGAGCTAGACCCGGTCATAGGACGGGCCGAGGAGATAGCGCGCGTCGTGCGAATCCTCAGCCGCCGCACCAAGAACAACCCCGTCCTGATCGGTGAAGCCGGCGTCGGTAAGACAGCCGTGGCCGAGGGCCTCGCCCAGCGCATAGTCTCCGAGGACATCCCGGAGAGCTTGAAGGGCAAGCGCGTCCTTGCGCTCGACGTCGGCGGCCTGGTTGCCGGCACCCGCTTCCGGGGAGACTTCGAGGAGCGGATGCAGCAGATGATCAAAGAGCTCCAGCAGGAGGAGAAGGATATCGTCCTGTTCATCGACGAGCTGCACCAGATCGTCGGGGCCGGTGGGGCGGATGGGGCGGTCAACGCCTCCAATATGCTCAAGCCTGCGCTCGCCCGTGGCGAGCTGCAGGTCGTCGGTGCTACCACGCTCGACGAGTACCGCAAGCACGTCGAGAAGGACCCGGCACTGGAGCGTCGTTTCCAGCCGGTCCTGGTGGACGAGCCGACCGTCGAGGAGACCGTCCAGATCCTCTACGGCCTGCGTGATCGCTACGAGGCCCACCACCGCGTGCGCGTCTCCGACGAAGCGGTTACGGCGGCGGCCCACCTTGGAGACCGCTACATAACCGACCGCTACCTGCCGGACAAGGCTATCGACCTGCTGGATGAGGCGGCGGCCGAGGTGCGGCTCCGCTCGACGGTGCCGCCGGTTGACGTAAAGCGTATAGAGGAAGAGATGGCGCGTCTCGAACGCGAGAAGGAGGACGCCGTCCGGGCGGAGGACTACGAGAAGGCCTCTGGCTTCAAGCAGCGCATCGAGCAGCTCAAGATAGAGCTCGATGAGCATCAGGAAGGCTGGAACGGGAATCGGGAGACGAACGCCCCCGAGGTCGGGCGGGAGGACATCGCCCGCATCCTCGAGGAGTGGACTGGCGTGCCCGCGACCAACATCGTCCAGGAGGAGGCCCAGAGGCTGTTGAACCTGGAGACGGTGTTGCACGAGCGGGTGATCGGCCAGAACCAGGCGGTCACGGCCATCGCCGAGGCTGTCCGGCGCTCCAGGGCCGGCATCAAGGACCCGAAGCGTCCGGTCGGGAGCTTCATCTTCCTTGGTCCTACGGGCGTCGGGAAGACGGAGCTCGCGCGCACCCTCGCCGAGTACCTCTTCGGCGAGGAAGACGCCATGATCCGGATAGACATGAGCGAGTTCCAGGAGCGGCACACAGGCTCGCGGCTCGTCGGCGCGCCTCCAGGCTACGTCGGCTACGACGAGGCTGGTCAGCTCACCGAGCAGGTCAGGCGCCGCCCGTACAGCGTGGTCTTGTTCGATGAGATCGAGAAAGCCCACCCGGACGTGTTCAATACGCTGCTTCAGGTCCTCGACGACGGGCGCCTGACGGACGCCCAGGGCCGAACGGTCAACTTCGAGAACACCGTCATCATAATGACCTCGAACGTTGGCAGCCAGCACCTGGTTTCCGAGCGTCAGTTCGGCTTCACGGCGCGCGACGGCGTCGACTTCAAGGAGACCTCGCGCCGGGCGACGGACGCCCTGGAGCGGGCGTTCAGGCCGGAGTTCTTGAACCGGGTGGATGAGATCATCGTCTTCCAGCCCCTCAGTAGGGAGAACGTGCTGGAGATCGTGGGCATCATGCTCGCCCGTCTCAACAAGCACCTCGAAAGCCAGAAGGTCTCTGTCGAGGTCACCCAGGTTGCCAGGGAGTTCATCGCCGAGGAGGGCTACGATCCCAAGTTCGGCGCCCGGCCTCTGGCGCGAGCCATCCGGCGCCATATCGAGAACCAGCTTTCCAGCCGCATCATCGGCGGTGAGTTCGACCCAGGCGACACCGTCGTGGTCGACCGCTCCGGCGGCGAGTTGACCTTTAGCACGAAGGTCCCGGCGGCGTAGGTTACAGACATCCGTTGTCTTTGCAGAGGTTGGAGGCTCTCTTTCCGGGGGCCTCCTTTTTTGGTGTAATCTGTGCCTCGTGTTGAAGAGAATAGTCGGGTGGAACGCGGTCCGTATCACGCTCCTGGTTGAGGAATACTGGTGGCGCGGATCGGCCGGCCGGGATGCTGGCCCACGAGCCCGGAACCCACGAGCCGGCGCGGTGGAATCACACGGGCCGGGTCATTCGTCCGGATTTTCGCATGATCGTGACACCATCTTGACGGGCGGCGGGGAATGATCCTGGATCTCCTGCGGGCACTGCCCGCGGCGCTCCTTCTGGCACTCCTACCGGGGTGGTTCTGGGCGAGAGCCCTGTGCCCCGGTGGCGACTCCACGACCCTGCGGCTCGTCTACTCGACGGCGCTGTCCCTGGCCCTGGTACCCGCCGTGGCGCTGGCGCTGGTACGAATACTCGGATCCGGTGTGACGCTTCCCGTGATCTTGTTTTCGGCGGTGGGCGTGTTTGGCGCGGGGCTCGCGGCGTACCGCTGGTTCGGGCCGGCTGAGGTTCCCGAGGAACCTCTGGCGCCACGGCCGGATTTCTCGCCGGGGCTACCGGTACTGGTCTGGCTCATCTTCTCCAGCGTGCTGATGCTCCTGGTTTCGCTCGGCCCCGTGCCGATGTTGTTGTCCCTGCCTTTTCTGGCTCTGGCCCTGATCTACGCTATCCGCCGCCACCGTTCGACTTACCGGACGCCGTCCAGGGTGAAACCTCGCGCGACAGATACGCGGAAGCCGGTCGAAAGAGGCGGGGTTTTCGAACCGAATTGGGTGCTCCGTGCGTGGATACACCGTGTACTGCTCCTGACGATTATCCTGCTGGTGCTTTTCAGAGGTTACAGCGGACCCGTGATACACGACTGGCCGTTTATCCGGGGGGTGGACCAGTACAACCACGCGGTGATGGCGAACGAGATGCTCTCCGACGGAAAGATATTTCCGTACCTGATCTACCCGCCCGGTTTCCACACGATGACGGCCGGTATCTCACGCTTGAGCGGGCTGGATCCCCTACGGATCTTCCCGGTCCTCGCACCCACGTTTCTCCTGCTGCCCGCCCTTTCTCTCTACGCCCTGGCGCGCCGGCTGTGGGGGGCCGAATACGGCCTGGCGGCTGCCTTGTTCGCCGGGCTCCTGCTAAACGGTCCCTACGAGTACTTCAGTGACGCCATGTACCCGAACATGGTCACCTCGCAGTTCCTACTCGTCCTCGCCGTCGCCATCCTCTTCGAACTGTATACTCGTCCGTCCGCGCGCTCTGGCCTGCTCTTTGCGCTGCTCGGCTCCTCGGTCGTCCTCTACCATCAGGTAGCCAGCCTCTATCTGGCGCTGCTGCTCCTGCCCATCTCAGTGTACCTGCTGCCCCGCCTTTTCACCCGAGACCGCCTGAAAGGAGTCACCTTACTACTCTCTCTAGCGGCACTGGGAGTCATCTCTTTTCTGTACGCCTGGGACACGTACAACCTGTCTTCCCTGGGCGCAAAGCTCCTGGGTGGTTCCGGAGAGGGTACGACGGGCAGCGCCGTACTCATGACGATTGGTACCCAGGTGCCGTTTCTGCCTAACGACCTAATCGGCACGGTGCTCACCCAGCCCGTAACGTGGCTCGGGTTGTTCGGTGCGTTCTTGCTCTGTAACGACAAAGGTACGAGAAAAGAGGCTCCGTATCCGCTCGTGCGGTTCACCTTGCTCCTTTGGCTAGTGATCTTAATCGTCGGCAGTGTCAACCCGCTCACCGGCTTCCCGCAACGCTTTTCACGAGATCTCGGGATGCCGCTGGCGTTGATGGCGGCGCTGGTTTTCGTCTCAATCCTGAGCAGGCTGGTACGGCACGAGCGGACGGTCCCGCGTCTTCCTCTATTTCTGGGAGCATCGCTGATGGTGGCCGCGGTGGCGGCGCAAGCGGTGTTGAACCTGGAGGATTCCACCGGCAAGGAAATTCCGCTGACCTTCACCAACGGCCTGACGGTCACGCCCCGGATAGCGGCGGCGGGGGAGTGGCTGAGAGAGCACAATGACGGCGGCAACATCATGGTGAGCCCGCAGGTCAATCAGGTTCCGAGCAGGATGATGCTCGCCATGGGCCACTACTCCGCGTTGCAGTCATACACGGCCCACAACCTCGATCCGGGCAGAGACCTGCCGCCGGGAGGAGCGGGACCCATGCGGGACGTCCTGTGGGTCATGAACCACCCCGCCAGCGAGCGCGCCCGAGACCTCCTGAAGAAGTACGACGTTCGTTACATCGCCCTTTACAAACATATGCCCGACAGGCCCGTGACGCCCTACTGGCGGCAGTTCGCGGCCCACCCTGACCTGTACCGGACCACCTTCACGAACAAAGACGTCCTTATCGTCGCACCTCGCGAGGCTCCATAAAGGACGGCACGTGGAGCCCGTCTCACCGCCCTCGTGCCTGATAACTCTGTACGGTCGAAAGCCATTCTGATGATTGTCTGGGGTCAGAAGTATCTCTCACGTGGGGACAACCGTGGGGCATTGGCGGGTACCGCGATCTCGGTTCGAACCCGGGCAACGTTTCTGGAGCGCATGGGGTTTTGGTCCGGCACGGGACCAGCCGGCTGGTTGATCTACTAGAGACTTCCTCAATGGCCGCTGACAGGTTGCCTCTCACCATCGCCCAGCGCGTCGGCGCAACTACGGAGGATGTCCAGCAGTCGCAGCCGCTCGTCTTGTTCCAACCCGGATAGCATGCGCCGGCTGATCCCGTCGGCTATCTCGT
>JBBPZT010000230.1:0-3410 GCA_038198625.1 Rubrobacterales bacterium | reverse complement strand
CACCGACGGCATCTTCTCCATGAGCGGCCACATCGCCGACTTGCCGGGCATCGTCGAGTTGGCGCGTAAGTACGGAGCCCGAGTCGTCGTCGACGACGCCCACGCCACCGGCGTTCTAGGCGAGGGCGGGCACGGCACCCCGGAGCACTTCGGGCTCGAAGACGAGGTGGACCTGGTTATAGGGACTTTCTCGAAGTCCTTCGCTTCCGTGGGCGGCTTCGTGGCCGGACCGAAGGCGGTCGTCAACTACGTCAAGCACCACGCAAGGCCCTTCATATTCACCGCCGCGTTGCCTGCCATGCAGGTCGCCGTGACGCTGAAGGCCCTGGAGGTGATGGAGACCGAGCCCCAGCACCGCGAGAAGTTACTCGACAACGCAGGGCGGCTGCGGGAAGGTCTCAACTCTATAGGCTTCGAAACCCTAGGCTCCGAGACGCCCATAGTGCCGGTGCTCATCGGGCCGGATGAACTTACCGTTGTCTTCTGGAAGGCTTTATGGGACGGCGGCGTCTTCACGACACCGGCTCTTCCTCCTGGCGTGCCGCAGAACGGGAGCCTCATCCGCACCAGCGTTAACGCCAACCACACCACGGATCAAATAGACAAGTTGATCGAGGTCTTCGCGCGGGTCGGCGAGAGCCTGGGCGTCACCGGCTAGGGAACTGTATTGACGACCAAGATCCGGCCCGTCGGGTCCCGCGCCGACTTGAAGCGGTTTATACGTTACCCGTTTACGAAGTACCGCGACGACCCGCACTGGGTGGCGCCCCTGATCTTCGACGAGAAGCGCAAGTTCGACCCGAGGAAGAACCCCTTCTATCAGCACGCGAGAGTCGGACTGTTCCTCGCCGAGCGGAACGGGGAGGTAGTCGGGCGCGTCGCCGCCATAGACGACGACAATCACAACGATACCCACGGTGACAACCTCGTTTTCTTCGGCTTTTTCGAGGCTAAGGACCGGGAAGCCTCGGATGTCCTTTTGGGCAACGTCGAGGAGTGGGGGAGGGTGCTGGGACGGAGCGCCGTGCGGGGCCCCGCGAACCCCTCGATGAACGACGGAGCTGGTTTCCAGATAAACGCCTTCGACACCGACCCTTACATGATGATGCCCTACAACCCGGCCGAGTACCCGCGCTACGCTGAGGACGCCGGCTACGAGAAGGTCAAGGACCTCTACGCCTACCTCTTTACGTGGGAGCAGGAGGTGGGAGAGAGGATCCCACGTCTCGCGGCACGGGTCCGAAAGCGCTACGAGCCGACCATCCGGCCCACTGATATGAAACATCTGAGCGAGGAGTTGGGCCGGCTCAAGAAGCTTTATAACGAAGCCTGGATCGAGAACTGGGGCTTCGTGAAGTACACCGACGCCGAGTTCGACAATCTGGCGAGCGAACTCAAGCTTGTCGTAGACCCGGACCTCGTCCTGTTCGTCGAGATGGAGGGAGAGACTGCTGGTGTTGCCCTGTGCCTGCCGGACGTAAACCAGATCTTCAAACGCGCGCACGGCAGGCTGGTGCCCTCCGGCATCCTGGCCTTCTTAAACCGCAAGAAGATAGTGAACCAGTTGCGTCTGGTCATACTCGGCATCGTGCCCGAGCATCGTAACAAGGGCCTCGAAGTCGTGCTCGCCGACGAGCTTTACCACCGCGCGACGGCGAAAGGCTACCGGAGCTGTGAGTGCTCGTGGGTACTGGAAGACAACCGCGCCATTATCCGGGGCATCGAGGCAAGCGGTGCGCAACTCTACAAGACCTACCGCATCTACCAGAAGTCTCTGTAAACCCCGAAGTGGCCGACCGTGTTCTCATAACCGGGGCCACCGGTTTCGTCGGCAGCCACATAGCCGAAGCCTTCGTCGCGGCGGGTTACACTGTCCGCTGCGGCCTTCGTGCCACGAGTAACCCACGCTGGATCTCCTCCTTGCCCGTAGAACATACGCTTCTCGACTTCGACCGCCCGGCTGATCTCTTAGAAGCCCTCAAAGGCGTCGAAATCGTCGTTCACGCCGCCGGTATTACCCGTGCCCGCTATTCTCAAGATTACGACCGGGTCAACGCAGAGGGTACGCGCAGGCTGGCGGAAGCCGCGCGGGAGGTAGGGGTGGAACGCTTCGTCCAGATCAGCAGCCTCGCCGCCCGAGGCCCGGATGGACACGACCACCCCGCAAGCGCCTACGGACGGAGTAAGCTTGAAGCAGAGAAACTACTACGTGACCTCGACGGCCCGATGCAGACCGTCGTCCTCCGCCCCGCCGCCGTCTACGGCCCGCGCGACACGGACCTGCTCCCCCTATTCAAGATGGCGAGCCGCGGCTGCCTCACCCTGCCCGCCGGTCCCGGCTCCCTCCAGCCCGTCTACGCCGCCGACGTGGCAAAAGCCGTCCTCGCGGCGGCCGACAAACCGGAAGGCTTCGGTCCCTTTCCGTTGGCAGAAAGATCCTCTTACTCCTGGCGCGAGGTCGCCGGGAAGTTGGAAGAGGCGCTCGGGCGCCCCGTCCGCGTCGCTCGCCTTCCCACCGCTGGCTTCCGACTCGCCGGACGAGCAGCGGAGCTTGCAGCGAAGCCATTCGGCTCTGTCCCCGTCTTCGACGAGCGGCGAGCCGAGGACCTGACTGTCCACACCTGGACCTGCGACCCCTCCATCACCGAAAGGGAGCTGGACTGGCGCGCCGGAGTTCCGCTTTCCGAAGGATTAGCAAGAACGGCTCGCTGGTACCGGGAAGAAGGCTGGCTCTAACAAGCGGTTGCCAGGCACGTCTTACAGAAGATCCGGTAGGTTCTGTAATGCTATTCTCGGCCATCTTGGAACGGAGTTATTGTCTCAAAGCATCCGGCAAGGTTCTTGTCCATCTCGTGCTCGTCGAGACTATCGTACTGGAACCTCGCAGTAGTACCCCGACGCAAGTGTTCCTGTACTGCCCGAGAGCGTTCCTGATCAGTTGATCGCGGTTTTGCTCCATCTCGTGAATCGGAAACTCTAGTTGCTCTCGAGTGTCCTTAGCGCGGTCTCGGGTCTCGTATCATTTATTATCCGACGACCCGCTTCTGGAGCAAATAGAAGAGGAATCGAAGCCCTCGTTCGCCTCAGAGGCAGATAGCGATTTCTCGCCAGTTCTCAACAACCCTTTGGCAATCGCCAAGTGGACTGTAAAACAGCACGTCTGAACATTACAGGCCGTTATACTTGCACCTGGTGATTGTTTATGACAGTATGCGCTCGTATATGAGCGTGTATAGCTTTATCGAGAGATTGCCGGACGGCTCATCGGGTCTAGAAGTGTGGCCGAAAACCCAAGCTCCGAGTGTGGTTTCGGAACCTGGGATCGAGGGACAGAGCCGCAAATAAGCTACAAATCGCGATCAGTGCCGTGAGCGGGGCGCGAATGTGTATGGAGATGATCCTCCTGGGGT
>JBBPZT010000229.1:0-16918 GCA_038198625.1 Rubrobacterales bacterium | reverse complement strand
AGCGGCCTCGTCGCCCTCTGAAATTCGATCACCTCGCGCGAGAGTTGGTAGATGCGGCGCGAAACGCCCGCGTTGCCGCCGAAGACCTCGGTCTCTATCTCGTCTATGTCGTTCTCGAGCCCGACGACCACCGGCGCGTAACCGTCCACCACCCGGTCCATGACACCGTACAAGATCGCCTTCGGCCCGAGCCGCAGCAACTCCGGCTCTTTCTCCAGCCGGGTGCGGACCTCGCCCAGACCCGGCGCCTCACCGTGGCGCACCGTCACCACGAAGTCGTCCCCGACGAACGCGTGGATCTCCCCGAAATCGACGGTCTCGGTCGCGTCTATGTAATGGGCCGCCCTCAAGACGACGAAGAGCGTCTCCCCGTAACGCTCCAGCTTCGGACGCTGGTGCGCCTTGATGGCGTCCTCCACGGCCAGTGGATGGAGGTCGAACTCTCCGGCGACGGAGTTGAACTCCTCCTCGGTAGGGTCGAAGAGCCCGATCCAGGCGACCCCGCGCCGCTCCCGGCAAGCCTCCTGAGACTCCCGCAAGGACTCCGGCTCGGCGACCCTGTGGCCGTCCACATATATGGCATTGGCTACGATCATGCCGACATTATACGCCCGCGGGCGCCACTCCCGTTGCCATGAACACATTCCTCCCCGCCCGGACCTTTAGACTTACCGGGATGAAGAGTTCCAGGAAGAAGGGTCTGCCGGAGAAGACCTGCCCCGTCTGCGGGCGGCCGTTCACCCGGCGCAAGAAGTGGAGCCGGGACTGGGAATCGGTCGTGTACTGCAGCAAGCGGTGCCGCTCGGAAGCCAAGAGACGGGGCTGATGAGATCGAGGTTCGAGATACCTGTCGGCCGGTGTCGAAGACCTGTTACCAGATAACCTCGACAGGATAGCGGGCTATTTCCGGATCCAGGCTCAACACGGGCAGCTTCTCGAGCATGGCCTGCGAGACCAGGAGACGGTCGAAGGGATCTCGATGGTGCTCCGGCAAGTCTCTGGTATGTAGCGCGTGGCTGAGATAGACGGGTAGTGGCTGGATGGCGTTAAGGGATAGTTGTTCGGGCAGGAAACGTTCCAGATTGACCGGCGTCTCCAGCCTACCCAGTCTGGATTTGATGGCTATTTCCCAACCGCTGGCCGCGCTGAAGAACAACTCGTTGCGACCGTCGGCGATGATCTCACGCGCCCGGTCCGAGAGGCGCGGGCTGTCGGTTATCCACCACAGGAAAGCGTGGGTGTCCAATAACGCCCTCACCGCTCGAATGTCTCCAGGACTTCTTCGGGAAGCGGTTCATCGAAGTCCTCGCCCACCACGACCCGCCCCGACGCACTCCCCGGCTCCCGACGCTCCGGCCTCTCCCCCGCCGGAACCAGC
This sequence comes from Rubrobacterales bacterium, assembly GCA_038198625.1. GTDB lineage: Bacteria > Actinomycetota > Rubrobacteria > Rubrobacterales > Rubrobacteraceae > JBBPZK01. The sequence goes on along the minus strand of JBBPZT010000229.1, from coordinate 15,540 downwards.
CGGGCCACCGGCCTGCCTGCCCTCGCGATGACGATCTCCTCACCCTCGCCCACCCGCTCCAGCAACCTCGACAGATGGGTCTTCGCCTCGTGAATGTTGACCACCTTGTGAGCCATACCGGATAACACCTCTCTACGCCTTCGTAGTCCTTCAGTAGACTAAGCTCTTGACTAAGTCTATATCAGGAGGTAGCGAGGCGTAACGCCGAGGGGCACGCCCGGACACTTTTCTCCGTTTTTGGTTTGCGGCACTAACGTTGGCTACTTTGCGGGTTGTGCGTACTGGGGAAAGCTTTTCCGGTTGCTGTCTACGCGGAACGTCTCATCCGTGCCGGCGAGGATGGCTTTCCAGTCGATCCGTTCGGCCAGGCGCTCGCCGTACTCGTGGAGAAGGTCTACGCTTCGTACGTCGTCCAGCTCGATATACCTCTCCAGCTTCGTGTCGATGCGGTAGAAGGTCGTTTCAGGGAAGTGGCGCCAGACTAGCTCCGTCTGCTGCTCGCCGGGTGAGTCGAGTAGCTCGCCCAGGGTCCATTGGAGCCACGGGAGGATCCAGGCCGGTTTGCGCTTCGCCACGAACCGGCCCGTGCCCAGGGATATGACCGACGTCTCCTCCGGCGTGTAGCCGTCCGAGTAGTAGAACGCCTCGACACACGCTTGGTAGACGGGGTTGCCCGCCACACCAACACCGCCGTCTACCAGTGAGCCCACCGGTTCACAACGCGACGGTCTACGCAGCGGCTCTTCGATCTTCCACGGTTGGAAGTAGGTTGGGGCGGCTGATGAGGCAGTGGCGCAGTCGGCGAGCCGGAGGCGTCCGGTGCAACGGGAGTTGCCGGGGTTGTCGCGGACGAAGTACCAGGGCTTGCCGTCGGGGACGCGCTTGGCGGTGATGAGGATGTCCACGGGGGAGTCGTCTAGCGTCCGGTTGCGGGCGGGTCCCAACTCAGAGGAGATCAGGGCGTGCAGTTTGTCCGTCGAGTACATCGAACCGTAGATGATCCTCCGCAACGTGTTCGGGAGCAGGTGTCCTGTAAAGACCTCGCCGGTGCGGTCCAGATAGAACGCGAGGATGCGTGAGGCCGGTACCCCGGCGGCGAGCAAGGCGGCGATGATGGCCCCGGTGGAAGTACCGGCGACGAACGAGAACGTCTCTCGTGCGGGGCGTCCGGTAACGCTCTCAAGCTCTGCCAGTATGACGGCCGGGATGATGCCGCGAACACCGCCGCCGTCGATGGACAGCAGGTAGCGCCTGGGCACGTCTCTTCCGGTTCTCTCCACGTCTCTCAACGGTATAAGTATGAGGTAGTTGCGGGTCCGGCGCTTCCGTGATGAGAGGTCCCGAGCCGGTGGTTTCCGGGATAGCTTGGTAGTCTTTGCGGCATGGTGATCTATCTACTCGGTCTGTTCGGCGTAGCCGTGTTCGCGGTAAGCGGCGCGTTGACGGCCGGCAGGAAGAGCCTGGACCTCTTCGGCGTGATCGTTATAGCGGTGATCACCGCCGTGGGCGGCGGTACGATCCGGGACGTACTCCTGGATAACCGTCCGATCTTCTGGATCGACGACCCGACGTACTTGCTTGTGACGGTGGCCGCCGCCGTCCTTACAATCGTCTACACCCGATTTCTGAAGCCTCCGCGCGGTTCGCTGCTGGTGGCCGACGCGTTCGGGCTCGCCCTGTTCACCATAGTCGGGGCCCAGACCGCGGACGAGGCGGGAGTGCAGAGCCTGATCGTCGTCCTGATGGGTACGATCACGGGGGTCGCGGGCGGCATCCTGCGCGACGTGCTCTGCGCGGAAGTGCCCCTGATCCTGCGGCGCGAAATCTACGCGACGTCCGCCATCGCGGGTGCGTCCGTGTACGTAACACTGGAGAGGATCGGGGTCGGAGGTCAGATCCTCATCCTCCTGCCCATCGCCGTCGTCTTCGCGCTGCGCCTAGTCGCCATACGGCTGAACCTCCACGTGCCGCCGTACCAGCCGAAAGATGACGCCGACTGAGCCGGTGCTCTCATCGCGAGAACGCCGCGAGGGGACGATAGTGCTCGACCAACTCCTCGAAGCGCATCCGGTTCAGGCCGGAAGGCGAGGGAACGACCACGTCGGCCACGTCCGGCACGGCAGGATGTTCCTGTAGGCCCCATTTCACCTTCGAGGTGGCGCGGAACCACTTGTAGACGCCGATGCCGGTGTAGGCGACGGCGCGGGGTCTGTAACGTTCGAGCCTGGCGCACAGTTCCTCGGTCCCAGCGCGTATCTCTTCACGGGTAAGCTCGTCGGCCCTGCGGGTTGGGCGGGGGTAGAGGTTGGTGAAACCGATGCCGAGATCCAGCAGTGCCTCATCCTCCTCCGGTTTGTAGAGGCGGTCGGTGATACCGGCGGCGTGCAGGACGCGCCAGAAACGGTTGCCGGGGTGGGCGTAGTGGCGGCCGGTGTGCCCGGACCTCAGCGAAGGGTTGTAGCCGCAGAAGAGCAGTTGTAGGTCCGGCTTGAGGAGGTCTCGGGCCATGGGGAATCTCTGTCAGGACTCCGGTTTCAGTTCGACGTCTTTGAACTGCCGGGCGACCAAGACGTCGGTGGAGGAGTGGAGGAGGATGGAAACGGCCACGGCGAGGGCTATGAGGTGGAACATCCGGTCGGCGAGGACAACGCCGGATTCGAGGACGAGCAGACCGTAGACCACCGAGGCGAAGCCCTTGGGGCCGAACCAGGCGACCGCGACCCACTCCTTCCAGGCTATGCGGCTGCCTATAAAGGAGATCAGGATGGCGAGCGGCCGGACAACGAAGAGGACGAGCAGTGCCAGGACGTAGCCGCCCACCCCGATCTCCCCGAGGAAAGCCGGTGAGATGAGGGCGCCGAAGATCAGGATGGCCGCCAGCTTGAACAGCTCAGTCAGTAGCTCGCCGAACTCGTGGAAGGCGTCCTTGAAGCGCGGACTCACGTTCACGGTCGTTATCCCGGCGGCGAAAGCGGCCAGGAACAGGTTGGCGTGAACCGTCAGAGCCAGGGCGTACACGAGTATCCCGACGGCGAAGGCGTAGAGGGGCTCGTAGCGGGCGGAGAGGCTGAAGAGCCGGGAGCGTTCCAGGCGCAGCGCGATCCAGGGTACGACAACCCCGATGGCTATCCCGAGCGCCAACTCACCCAGTATCTTGCCGAACTCGGTCTCTTGCTGGCCCACTATCGCCAGCAGTATCACTACGAAGGGCAGGGCGAGGCCGTCGTTGACCCCGCTCTCCACGTTCAACAGATGACGGAGCCTCCCCGGAACCTCTTCCCGGCCGACGATGGCCGAGGCGAATACCGGGTCCGTCGGGCTCAGGACCGCGCCGACCAGGAAAGATTCCGCCCAGGGGAGCCCCGCCACGAAGTGGGAGAACAGGGCGGTAAAGAGGAGCGTCAGCGGCAGGCCCAGGGCGAGTGCGCGTCCCGGCAGCCGCCAGGCAGTGACGAGGTCCCGCACCCCCACCCGCATCCCATCCGTGAACAGCACACTGAACAGCGCGAGCTCCGCCAGACGGCTGACCATCGGGTCGCCCGGGGCCAGCTTCAGGGCCCCCGTGGTACCGGCGACGAAACCGACCAACAAGAAGAAGACTGCGGTCGAGAGCACCGTCCGCTCGGCGAGACCCGAGAACAGGACGGCTACCAGCAAAGCTCCGGCGAAAACGAGGATGAGGGTCATTGGACTAGAGTTTATATCCTGCCATCCGGGGCCGCTTCTAGTGTTTTGTTTCGCTTTCCGGGGCACCGGGTAGAGCAGGACAAATCAACGATTGCAATATGAGGAGAAAATCTTGGAAGGCAGCCGCGGTAGTTCGGGCAGAGAAGGAGATAGTGGACGGAGATCCAGAGAGGTCGCCCGTCGGGGGCAGGAGAAAGCTTCGGAGTATGCGGAGAAAGGTCGGGAGCAGGCCAAACCCCAGATAGCGAAGGGGAAAGAGCGGGCATCGGAGCAGCTCGAAGGTATAGCCAACGCCCTGCGTAGTACGGGGGAGCAGTTGCACGAGCAGGATCAAGGCTCCGTTGGCGGCTACGCCGAGCAGGCGGCGGATCAGGTCGAACGGCTCTCGGGCTACCTGCGGGATAGAGATCCCGACCGTCTCCTGGGAGACGTGGAGGACTTCGCCCGCGAACGCCCGGCGGTCTTCCTGGGGGGCGCGTTCTTCCTGGCCGCCGCCGCCGCCAGGTTCCTGAAAAGCTCGGCCGGCCAGAGAGAAGAGTTTGACGTGCGCGAGAGCGCCAGGGAGCTGGGATCCTCCGCAACCGGCAAGGACCTGGACGAATTCGACGGTGCCTCCACGGAAAACCGGGGCTTCGGAGAAGACCAAACAGGTGAGAAAGATCAGCCGTCGTATTCCGACGAGGAAGACTGGTCCGGGACGATCAGCTTCAGCGATGAGGGTAGGATGGCGCGTTCCGAGGACTTCGATGCGGAGCAACCAGTCCGCAAGATCAGGAGGAGCAGGAGGCCCAGGAGAGGATCCGACGATGCAACGGAGTAAGGAAGGGCGCGGGGTAGGCGAGCTTCTGGGGGACCTGTACAGGGACGCGGAGCGCATGATCCGTCTGGAGATAGAGTTCGCCAAGACGGAGATTGCCCAGAAAGCGACGCGGGTCGGCAAGAACGTCGGGTTTCTGGTCGCCGGAGGCGTCGTAGCCTATGCGGGATTTCTTGCGATACTTGCCGGGATCATCGCCTTACTGGGTTTGCTGATACCGATCTGGCTCTCCGCCCTAATAATAGGAATTTTGGTAGCCGGCGCGGGCGCTTTCCTGGCATGGAAGGGTCTCCAGACCTTGCGCCAGGAACCCGCCACCCCACAAAGGACCATTGAGACCCTGAAGGAGGACCAGGAATGGATGAAAGACCAGACCAGGTAGAACGAGAGGACCGTCCAAACGAGGAGATCCGCCAGAGGCTCTCCCGCAGGAGGGGCGAGATAGACTCGGACCCATCGCGGGCGGACGATGAACTGGAAGAGTTGCGCCTGGAACTCGCCCAGGCTCGTGCCCAGATGAGCGAGACGGTATACGCCATACAGGGACGGCTCAACCCCCAGTACGTAAGAGAACAGGCTACGTCCCAGGCGAAAGACACCGCCAGGGAGGCCGGTTCCACCGTCGTGGACACCATCAGGGACAACCCGGTGCCGGCGGCTCTCACCGGGGCGGGCCTGGTCGGGCTCGGCTGGCTTATAGCGAGCGGCAGGGATCAGGGCTCGGACCAGCGGCGCTACCGCGACGAGCCTCGCTACGAGGATTATCCAGAGTACTACGAGGGGAGTCGTGAGATCGAAGGTTACTACACGGATAGGTCTCTCGAAGACCAGGACTCTGAAGGCTACGGTTCCGACCGTAGTCGGATGCGGGACGCTGGCGGTGAAGCCCGGGAGCGGGCGAGCCGGGCTGGCAGCGAACTACAAAGCCGGGCCGGTGAGGTCGGAGGGCAACTCCAGAACCGGGCCGACGATGCCAGAAACCAGGCACGCTATCAGGCGAGGAGGGCGAAAGGTGGGTTTCAGCAGACGTTGCGGGAAAACCCCCTGATCCTTGGGGCCGTGGCGATCGGGCTCGGAGCAGCCGTGGGATTCTCCGTTCCGGAGACCGAAAAAGAAAACGAAGTCATGGGCGAGACCCGCGACAAACTCGCCAACCGAGCCCAGCAGGGGGCCCGTGACGCGCAGCAAAGAGTGCAGCGCGTCGCCGAAGAGGGCCGGAGCGCGGCGGAACAAGAGGCCCGCAACCAGGACCCTAGGGATCAGGAGGAACAATAAGGGAGAGGATCGGTGGATCATACGTACAACAACCAACTAGAGGAGAAAACCAATGGACTTGGGTAACTTCAACCCGCAGGACATACAGCAGTACCTCCAGGGTATCAACTTCCCGGCCGAGAAGCAGGACGTGGCCTCCCAGGCCGAGAGCAACGGCGCCCCGCAGGGCATAGTGGAGAAGATCAAGAACGCCGCCCAGCAGAAGTTCAACGGCCCCGAAGAGGTGATGCAGGCCGTACAAGGCTAACACCAGCTTCAAGGGTTGCGACGGAGGGGAGAAACGTTTCCCCTCCGTTCTGTTTTCGGTCCGGAGAAATGTAGTAAATTCCATCCCAAGCTCTCGTGTTGTTTCGGAAGAGGGTACGAGAGTATCTACAGAAGGTTACCGAAGGAGATTACTTATGGAAGCTTCTAACCAGAACAGCAAGAGTAAGGGGATCTTTCAGGTCACGAAGCGTTCGATCGTGGAATTCTCCTCGGACGACATGCTTACTTACGCGGCGGCGCTCGCGTACCAGATCTTCTTCTCGCTCTTTCCGTTTATCATCTTCATCCTCGGGCTGCTCGGGCTGCTCAACCTCCAGAGCGTCTTCGACTGGCTCATCCAGCAGGCCAACGCCGTAATGCCGAAGAGTTCCGCGAGCCTGGTCGACCAGATAGTCAAGCAGGTGAAAGGGAACGGTGCGGGTAGCGCGCTCTCCATAGGGGCGGCCATCGCGCTCTACTCAGCCTCCGGGGCGGTTCGGGGAGCCATGCACGCCATGAACATCGCTTACGATATCCCGATAGAGGACGAGCAGCCTTTCTGGAAGAAGTTCCCGCTCTCCATCCTCTACACGCTGCTTCTTACGGTCATGCTGATCGTCTCCGTCGTACTGCTGTTCTTCGGTGGTTCGGTGGCTCAGTGGTTCTCGAAGCTGGTTGGATTGGGCTCGTGGTTCGTCACGCTCTGGAGTATAGGACGCATCCCCCTCGCCCTCGTGCTGCTGATGATCTCCCTGGCGGTCATCTACTACCTGTTCCCGAACCACCAAAACCAACCATTCCGTCTCGTGTCGCCGGGGGCCATAATAGCCGTGATCGTCTGGATAGTGGCCTCGCTGGCGTTCTCCTGGTACGTCTCAAACTTCGGTTCCTACAGCAAGACCTACGGGAGCATAGCGGCCGTTATCGTGCTACTGCTCTACTTCTACATCTCCTCGGCCATACTGTTGTTCGGAGCGGAAGTGAACGCGGAAACCTACCGTCAGGCCGCGCCCGAGCGGTACGAGAAAGACGAGGCTGTAGGTCGCGCGGACGAGAATTCCAAGGACGAAGAGTCTGAGGAAGGCTAGCCCGGGGAGGTCCTCCGACCCTGTTTCGAGGCGTATCCGGGACCGGCGAACCTCTGCTACGAGGTGCGCATGCTCCCGCTTCTCAGGTCGAGGACCACGGTCTCTACGCGCTCTCCGCCCGATTTTCCTCCGCCGCCGCGCACCAGGCGTCTCAAGAGAAACAGCCCGATAACACCTCCGACTATCGCGGCCGGGATGGTTGGGTTGTCCCTGAAAGTATCTAGGAGCTGGGAGCCGGTGTCGCGGGCCGAGCCTTTCACCCGCTCCTTTGCTTCTTCCTTCAGCCTCTCGGGGTCTATCTTCTCTTGGAGGGCGTCCACAGTCTCGCTCATCTCGGCGCGGGTCAACTCGATGTCAGCGCGGGCGGCCTCTACTTCGTCGTCGCTCTGAGCCCGGCGGCGCAGGTCTTCCGTCTCCTCGCCGGTCAGGTTGTCGTTGCGTACAACCTTTTCCCTTACCTCGTCTGGTCTTTCAGCCATTCTTTGTCCTCCTTCAATGTCTCAACGGTCTCTTGGGGCGCCGGGCTCTCCTGCCGGAGCGTGTTCGCTCCTTTGACCACCAGGATGAGGCCCACGGCGAGGATCACGAACCCGACGATCGCTGCCGAGAGCCACAGGGGTATCACCGCACCCAGGATGATGATCCCGGCGGCTATAAGAGCCAGGGCCCCCGTATAAGCGACTATGCCCCCGGCTACCAGGAAGCCCACGTTCTTGCCGACCCGCGTCGCCTTCTGCGTAATCTCCGCCTTGGCCAGCTGGATCTCCTGGCGCACCAGCGTTACCGTCTCCCGCGAAAGCTCGGTGATTAGCTCACCGACAGAGCGGTCATCATTGTCCTGCATCGCTCACCTCCTAGCGAACAGCGCTTTTTGCCACCTATAAAGAGTGTTTTTCCCTTTCTACTCCACTCTTAAGCAGGAAGCCCCATTTAAACGTCTACGTCCGTCCCTCGCCATAGGAGCCTATCTTTGCCGGGCTCTTTAGCGTGCCCGCGTCAACGGGTCAGATCTCGACGCTACCGGGAGATGTTTGCCTGCCCCTGAACGGCAGCCGGTCCCCGGGCTCCAGGTTTGCCTCATTGGCCCTCTTGATGGTTGTCCAGGCGCTGCCCGGCGAGGTTCCGCCATTCAAATCATTGCCACTAACGCTATTCACGTAGTAAGCGTGACAGCCGCATGCGCCGTGCTATTCAGCCTGGTGAAAGGTCTCTCGCCCACACAAAATTGGTTGTCGTTCTGAAAGGCGCGGAACTTTAATGAGATGGTTTGCGGAGTATTAATAATAAATGGCCCGAAAAATGTAGCCTCAACAGTAGCGCCGACCTTATAAACAATGGTACAATCGTGTTAGTTGTTGCACCTCGGGTAGGAGGAAAGGTCCGATGGACTGGTAAGCTAACAACTCTCTGCGGACTGGATCCGCGGACCGGGCCGCTGAATGCCCGCTCCTGATTTACAGGCGCGTGTTCACCGGCCCGGATCTTTGAGGCTGGCTCTCTACAGCCAGCCGCGGCGTTTGAAGATCAGATAAGCCAGGAGCGACGACAACAGCATCAAGACCAGCGAGTACGGGTAGCCGACAACCCAGTTCAGTTCGGGCATGTCTTTGAAGTTCATCCCGTAGATACCCGCTATAAGAGTTGGAAAGAAGAGGATGGCAGCCCAGGCGGAGATCTTCTTGGTCTGCTCGCCCTGACTTACGCTGACCAGAGTGAGGTTGACGTTCAAGATGCTCTGGAGGAGTTCGCGAAAGGCGCCGGCTTGTTCCGTCACGCGCAGTACGTGGTCCCGGACTCGACGCAGATACCGGTTTATCTCCGGGTCCTTTCCATAAGTTTCGTCTTCGATCAGTTCTGCGGAGATACTCTCCAGGGGTTTGGTGGCCCTCTGAAACTGGAGCACCTCTCGGAAGAGCCCGTAAGTCCGGCGTGAGACATCGGCTTTGCCGGCAAACACGTCTTCCTCGATCTCATCTATGTCGTTTCCAAGTCCGTCAACCACCGGACCATATCCGGCGACGACATGGCTCATAATAGCCCCGAGAACGGACATCGGCCCGCGACGGAGCATGCTGGGAGAGCCCTCCAGCTTTTGACGTACATCCGCGAGCCCACCGGACTCCCCACGGCGGACCGTAACTACGAAATCCGGCCCGAGAAAAGCGCGGATCTCACCGAACTCGACCGACTCCTCTTCCTCCCGGTAACGGGCCGACTTGAAGACGACTAAGAGCACGTCACCGTAGTGTTCGATCTTGGGTCGTTGGTGAGGAGAAATCGCATCTTCCATTGCCAGAGGATGCAACCCGAACCCGGCAGCTACGGCGGCAAACTCCTCCTCCGTCGGCTCGTACAGCCCGACCCAGGCCATTCCGCCCTGTCGGCGACAGGACTTATAGGTTTCTTCGAGAGAATCAGGGGCCGCCACCCGGCGACCGTCAACGTAGATGGCGCTGTCCAGGATCATAGCGGCATTATACGCCGGAGCGTGGTTACGCCCCGGCCCTACGGAGCTATTTCCAGAAACTCTACTTGAAGCGGTACTGACGGTACATGCCGGCGCTCTCGTCCACGTCGGCCTCCGTTACGTGGTTGCGGCCTCGTGAGGCGACGCGGTCCTCGATGCGCTTGCGGATAAAGCGGCGCATGAGAAAGGGGCTTCGTTTGATCCGGCGATCTGCCTCCGGATCCCAGGTGATCTGCTCTGTCTCCGCCAACTCAACACCTCCTTCTTGGATGATAATTTTTGTATTCTATCGCAACTCTTTGTGCTTCCGGGGTTAAGCCGCTAACAGCGCCCAGGGCGCGTCGGGGATAGAATCCCGGCATCATATCGAGCTTCAGGAGAGATGACCTTGAGTAACATACCCGCGCTCGAAGCAGAAGACATAAGGCGTTTGTACCGCTCTAGTGGGCGTGGGGTTCAGGGCCTGAGCCTCCAGGTCCGGCCCGGCGAGGTCTTCGGACTGATGGGGCCGAACGGCTCCGGCAAGAGCACGCTTCTCCGGGTCCTCTCGACCGCCATCTTGCCGGACGGCGGCGCCTTCCGCGTCGGTGGGCTGGATGGGATAAGGGAGAGGCGAAAGGCCCGGGCGAAACTCGGCCTGATGGTCGACCGTCCCACGCACTACGGCGACCTGACCGGCTGGGCCAACGCCTACCTCTTCGCCAGCTTCTACGGGATGGAGAAGACGAAGGCCGAAGGTTCCCTGACGGCGCTCTTCGACTACTTCGATCTCGCGGAGTACAAAGACGACAAGGCGAAGACTTATTCTTACGGGATGGGCAAGAAGCTCGCGCTCATAGAGGCGATGGCGCACGGGCCGGAGGTCCTGATGCTCGACGAGCCCTCACTCGGGCTCGACTACACCTCGCAGCTCTCTTACCAGCGTAAGATCCGGGACCTTACCGGGGAAGGCGTGGCAGTAGTGTTAGCCAGTAACCAGGTCGACGAGGTGGAGTCACTCTGCGACCGCGTGGCGTTCTTGTACAAGGGTAAGATCGTCGCCGAAGGCACGCCGGACGAGCTCATCTCTTCCCTGAGCGGCATTCAGCGGGTCGTGGCCAGGCTCCGAAACCCGGTCGAATACGGTCACATCGGCGAAGTTGAAGGCGTCCGGCAGGTCACGCCGGACGGTCGGGACCTGGTTGTCCACTGCGAGGAGCGGCCCGGCCTGGTCGCGGATGTGGTGGCCGGCATCGTGAAGGCGGGTGGAGATATCGTCACCCTCTCGGTCGAGCGGCCGAACCTGGAAGACGTTTTCGTAAAGCTAACCGGAGAGGCGCTGCGCGATGAATAACTCGCTCGATGCTTACAGGAAAAAGAACGTGACGCCGTCCCTCCTGGCGAGGGTTCTGGTCGCGCTGAGGATCGACCCGCCCGATACGTACTGGAAAAAGGACGTGGTGATGTTCTTCTCCAGGAGGATCGCGCTGTTCCTCAAGTTCCTATACCCGATAGCCCTCATCGTGCCGGTGGCGGCGAGCAGCATCCCGCCCCAGTACGGGGCGGCGGTGATCGGGATAGTAGCGGTGATGGCCGGGACTTTCGGGGCGGGCGAGACCCTCACGACGGACCTGAACGACGGCATCCTCGCGCGCCTGGCCATGACGCCCCGCTCGCCGTACCGGATAGTCTTCGAGGTGCTTGCGATCAACGCCGTCCTCGACTTCCTCCAGGTCCTGCCGGCCCTCGCCATCGTCTACATCCTGCATCCCGTCTCGCTGGTCTGGATACTCGCGGCGAGCTTCGCGGTCTTTCTGACGCTGGTCACGGCCAACTGCATCGGCATCTTCATCGCCAACTTCACCACCTCTCCGGCCGACGTGCTGCTGTACGCGACCGCGATACTGTTCCCCCTGATCTACCTGTCAGGCTTTTTCCGCAACCGTCACCCGACCGGGCTCCTCGCGACCCTGCGAAACTTCATCCCGTTCGCCTACATGAACGACGCCCTCGGTAAAGTCTTCGGGATGACCACGAACTTCACGCCGGCGGAGATCTTCCTCTACCCGACTATCATCTGCGTCGTGGTCGTCGCCGCCGTCTGCCTCACCGCCCCACGCCTCCTCTCCCCCCGCTTCTAAAGGACGCAATATGCTCGCCTACCTCTTCTGGCACCGACCCAAGACTGATGTCGAGACCAACGCCTACGAACGACACCTAGCCGGTTTCCATGAGACGCTGTCAGAGGCCGATGTAGAAGGGTTTCAAAGCTCGGCGACCTTCCGTATAGAAGGCGCGTCCTGGATGGGTCCAGAGACGCCCGCTTACGAAGACTGGTACCTACTCGACGGCTCATGCGCCATGGATCCACTCAACGAAGCGGCCGTCTCCGGAGCCCGAAAAGCGCCACACGACGCCGCGGCGCACGCAGCCACGGACGGAGCCGGTGGTCTTTACAGTCTCAGAAGCAGCGGGCGGGGAATGGACGCGCACCTCGCCGTCTGGTTCTCGAAACCGGAAGGAGTGGGTTATCCCGAGTTCTACGAGGAGATCGAACCGTGGACGGATCGACCCAACGCGAGCCTCTGGCGCCGGCAGATGGTACTCGGTCCGGCGCCGGAATTCTGCCTGTCCACGAACGAGGAGGTCCAGCTTCCTTCTGAGTTGGATCCGGTCGTCGTGAAGCGCGACAGGGTCTGGCCGTAGTGCGTATCATCCGCTCCGCTTGAGCTTTCCGGTCTTTTTGGCGTAGCGTTCGCCGAGGTGGAAGACCCAGAGCCCGAGAGGGACGAAGACTGCGCCCATGATCAAGAGCGGCCAGATGTACTTCCAGAGAGCCGGGACGCTCGCCCCGTTCATGAGCGCGTCCCTGGCGCCCTTGAGCGCGTAAGTGACGGGCGAGAACTTGGCTATGACCTGCATCCAGCCGGGCAGCACGCTCACCTCATAGTAGACGCCCGAGACGAGCAGCAGCACCGAGGAGATGATGTAGCTGACCTGCTGGCCCTTCTCCGGGGAGAGCAAGGGTAGGACGGCCGCCATGACCCCGAACCCGACAAGGGAGACGCTGGCGACGGCCAGGACTAGCAGGGCGCCCCAGTAGTTGGCGTTCGAGAGGTCGAGTTGGAAGAACAGCGAAACCGCCCCGAGCATGATCGCCACCTGCGCGATACCGTAGACGACAGCGTAGAGCCCCATCCCGAGCAGGTGCGTGACGCGGCTCGTCGGGCTCATGAACGTGTACTCGATAGTCCCTTCCCACCGCTCCCAGCTAACCGTCTCCGAGAGCACGTCGAAGAGCATCGAGAGGTAGCTCCAGAGCAGGGCGCCGACGAGCAGGTAGGTCATCAGGCGTCCGGTATTGATCCCGGTGCCGCCTCCGATGTTCTCGACGCTCTTGCCGATGAACGTGATCGCCATGGCGTTGACCGTCACGTAGACGAGCCACACGGCTTCCCACATGAAGTAGCGTTTGGTCAGGTAGTAGTTCCTCTGGACGTAGCCCCACACAGCGATCATCTCGACCAGCCACCGGGGCTTTAGCATATTGTTCATCTCTCTCCTATTCCTCCGCGCTAGCCTCTTCGACCGAATATCCGGTCGCCGCCATGAACGTCTCCTCCAGGGACGGAACCTTCCCATTGGTCGCGTAGAGGCGCTTTAGTTTCTCGGGCACTTCGAGGGCTAGTATCTTGCCGTCCATCATGATGCCGACCCGGTCGCAGAGCGCCTCGGCCTCGTCCATGTCGTGGGTGCAGAGCAGGATGGATGAGTCGTTCTCACGGTGCATCCGGCGGATAAACGCCTGCACCTCTTTCTTGCTCCGCGGGTCGAGGCCGGTCGTCGGCTCGTCGAGAAGCATCAGGATGGGGCTCGTCAGGAGCGCCCGCGCCAGGGCTATTTTCTGCTGCATGCCTCGGGAGAGATGCTCCATCGGCTCGAGCGCCCGCTTGTACTCGAAGCCTATGTTTTCGAGGATCTCACGTATCCTCGGGCGCGCCTCTCTTGTGGTTACGCCGTAGAGTTTCGCCCCATAGACTAGGTTCTCGACGGCCGAGAGCTTCTTGAAGAAGCTCGCCTCCACGCTGACCCGGTTCATGCTCCGCTGCACCTGTTTCGGGTGCTTTACCGCGTTCGTCTCGAAGACCTCGACCTCTCCTCCATCGGGCACGACGAGCGTGGAGATCACACGAACCAGCGTGCTCTTCCCACTCCCGTTCGGCCCGAGGATGCCGACCACCTCACCCCTCCCGACCGAGAAAGAGACCGAATCGAGCGCCCGCACTACCTCCCCCCGCCGCTTTTTGAACTTCTTCTCCACGTTTCTCAATTCCAGAGCCTTCACCACGAACCTCCTCTACTCGTTCCCGCGACGGACGTTTCCTACAGGCGTCCTCTCGCTTCCAGCCTCTCCCATACCACGCGCCAGGTCTCTTCTCTTTCGGTGGCGACCGCCAGCGTGAAGAGCTTGCGGGCGACCCGGCGGGCGACCCGCGAGCGCAGCGAAGGTCTCGCCGCCAGCGCCTCGGCCACCAGCTTTCGTTCGGCCATCCGGCGGGCCAACTCTTGCTCGCGCAGTGCGTGATCCTGTAAAGCGTAAAACCAGTACTGATTCATCTCCAACCTTCTTCCTCTTCCACCCGTCTCTCCAGGTTCGTTCCCAACAAGGGCTCGTTCCTGGAGCTTTATTTCGGTCCGGGGGCTTTAGTACTGGTTCCGCGCGCAAAACCCGAGGCCCCCGGCTCTGATGTCCGGGGGCCTCGGTGAGTAAAGTCTTGTGGCTAGACTTAAGTTCTCATCGAGACGAGGACATCAGGGCGCACCTCTCCCCCAAAAACCGGGGATCCTATGTGAGTGCGACGAATCAACATCTATCCCTTCATCCTCTCGACTCTTTCGCCTACGACAACAACGCAGGTACTCTAACGCCGTAAAATACGGTTGTCAACAGCGTGGCGAGTTTTTTAAGAAACATTTAGGCGGCTCCCGCCAGCGCTTCCCGCCGGCGTCTTCTCCAGGGTACGTTCGACCGCCGCCTCGATGCGGCCACCGTACGGTTGCGTACCGGTGATAACCTCCGCGCCTTCGAACGGTGACCCGGACGTGCCGACGAACATGGTCGGCACGGAGTTCACGCCGAGCCTGCGGGACAATTCCTCGTCCGCGACGACCTTCTCCGTGTAGCGGTCCTCTTCGAGGGCGGTCCGCAGCTCTTCGCGGTCCAGTCCTACTGAGGCGCCGACTTCCAGCAGCGTGTTTTCGTCCCCGATGTCCCGGCCGCCCTCGAAGAACGCCTTGAAAAGGGCGGTGTGCATCGCGTTGTACCGGCCGTTCTCGCGGGCAAACTCGGCCGCTTCGAGGGCCTTGCGGCTCCGGGGCTGGACAGGCGGCAGTCGCAGGGTCATTCCGAGAGCGCGGGCCATCGGGTAGACGGAGGCGCCCCAGACGCGGTGGAGGTACTCGCCGTCCGGGTCGAGGGTGGGCACGGGGTCCGGGCGTAGCTCGTAGGCCCGCCAGTCTACCTCCACGCTGTCTCCGTACTCCTCCCGGATGCGGTCTAGGTCTGGTTCTTCGAGGTAACAAAAAGGGCAGACGTAGTCGCTGAAGACTGTGATCCTGACGCGTTTATTATCTTTGTTCATGGTAACCCCCATATATCTCCGCTTACGACGACGGGCCCCGTTCTGCCACGAGGCCCATGCGTGGAAAGTAGTCGGTTCGTCTTCCTAAGCGGGCGTGAACTCCAGCTCGCTCGTGACCTCTATGGCGGGCGTGATCGAACGCGCCACCGGACAACTATTTGCGTACACCCCGAGTACCCGGTCTATGGTCTCGCGGTCCTTCTCGTCGGCGGTGAGGTGAATGACCTGTTTGATCCTCTTGACCACCAACACCTTGCCTTCCTCCTCTACCTCCCCGATCGTCTCGGCGTCGAGGCTCTGCACGGAAACTTGACGCGCTGCCAGCGCGCCTCTAAAGGT
>JBBPZT010000228.1:0-3664 GCA_038198625.1 Rubrobacterales bacterium | reverse complement strand
TGATCTCCAAGCACAAGAACGAGCCCGAGTGGATGCTGGAGTACCGGCTGAAGGCTCTTGAGTCGTTCATGGAGAAGCCGACCCCGCAGTGGGGCGGCGACCTTTCGGAGTTGGACTTCGATGAGATCTACTACTACATCCGGCCGATGGAGAACCAGGGTCGCTCCTGGGACGACGTGCCGGACGACATCAAGAACACGTTCGAGAAGCTGGGCATCCCCCAAGCCGAGCGCGAGACGCTCGCCGGAGTTGGCGCCCAGTACGAGTCCGAAGTCGTCTACCACTCGCTGAACGAGGAGTGGGACAAGGCAGGCGTCGTGTTCATGGACATGGACGGCGGCCTGCGCGAGCACGAGGACATCGTGCGCGAGTACTTCGGGACCATTATTCCTTACAATGACAACAAGTTCTCCGCGCTCAACTCGGCCGTCTGGTCGGGCGGGTCGTTCGTGTACGTGCCGCCGGGCGTCCACATCGACATCCCGTTGCAGGCGTACTTCCGGATCAACGCTGAGAACATGGGCCAGTTCGAGCGGACGCTCATCATTGCCGACGAGGGATCTTCAGTCCACTACATCGAGGGCTGCACGGCCCCGACGTACACGTCGAACTCGCCCCACTCGGCGGTCGTGGAACTTATAGCGAAGCCGAACGCGCGCATCCGGTACTCGACCATCCAGAACTGGTCTCACAACACCTACAACCTGGTGACCAAGCGGGCCGTCGCGCAGGAGAATGCCACCGTCGAGTGGGTAGATGGGAACCTGGGCTCCAAGCTGACGATGAAGTACCCGGCGGTCTACCTGACGGGTGAGGGCGCTCGTGGTGAGATCCTCTCCGTTGCATACGCCGGTGACGGACAGCACCAGGACGCGGGCGGCAAGGTCGTTCACGCGGCGCCGAATACCTCCAGCCTCATCACCTCCAAGTCCATCTCGAAAGGGACCGGGCGCTCGACGTATCGCGGTCTCTTGAAGGTACACGAGGGAGCCATGGGCTCCAAGAGCCGGGTCGAGTGCGACGCGCTCTTGCTTGACGAGCAGGCGCGGACGGACACGTATCCGTACATCGAGATCGAGGAGAAGAAGGTCAATACCGAGCACGAGGCCACGGTCTCGAAGGTCGGGGAGGATCAGCTCTTCTACCTGATGAGCCGCGGGCTCTCCGAGGAGGCCGCCATCGCGATGGTCGTCAACGGGTTTATCGAGCCGATAGCCAAGGAGCTTCCGCTGGAGTACGCGATCGAGCTTAACCGCCTGATCCAACTGGAAATGGAAGGCTCCGTCGGCTAATAACTGCAACGTGTAGGTCTGCAATACGGTTTTGGGCGGGCTCTCTCCGGAGTCCGCCCTATTTTTTGATGAGAGAGAAAGGTCACATATGAGCGCGAACGACGTGCCGGAGGTTCTTAAGAATAAGGGACTGAGCGAGGAGATGGTAAAGGCTCTCTCCTCTTTCAAAAACGAGCCGGGCTGGCTCACCGAGAAGCGGCTGCACGCCTGGCAAATGTTCCAGAAGCTGCCGATGCCGACCATGCGCGACGAGGCGTGGCGCTACACGGACATCTCGGACGTGAACATAGAGGACTTCGCACTCTACACCCCGAGCCCGGACGTGACGAGCGAGTCCGAACTCCCGGAGGCCGTACAGCAGCTCATAAAAGAGGGTGAGGAGAACTCCGCCCTCATAGTGCAGCATAACTCCGAAACTAGCTACACCAGGGTCGACGAGGAGCTCCGGAACAAGGGCGTCATCCTTACCGACCTGCACGCGGCGCTCGAAGAGCACGAAGAGATCGTCAAAGAGCATCTGTTCGGGCTGGTACCGGAGGACTACGACAAGTTCGCGGCCCTTTCAGCGGCGGCGTTTTCCGGTGGGTCTTTCCTATACGTGCCGCGCGGGATCGATGTTGAGGTGCCGATCCAGAGCTACCGCTGGCTCGACGGCACAGGTTCTATCATGCCACGCACATTGGTCGTGGTCGAAGAGGGCGCGTCGGTGACTTATATAGACGAGTACGCCTCCGCCTCTGGCGAAGAGCCCGCCTTGAGCAACGGAGCGGTGGAGTTGTTCGTAGGCGAGGGGGCCAACTTGCGCTACGTCTCGCTCCAGAACTGGGAGCGTAACGTGCTCCACTTCAACACCATCCGCAGTTCCGCCGGTAAGGACTCTACCATCAACAGCCTCGTCGTGGCTCTGGGCTCCGAGTTGTCGCGTACCAACGTCGAGGCGGGGCTGACTGAGTCCGGCAGTGATTCCGAGATGCTGGGGCTGTACTTCGCCGACGAGGAGCAGGTCCTCGACCATCACACACTCCAGGACCACCTGGCCCCGAACGCCCACTCGGACCTCTTGTACAAGGGCGCTTTGCGCGACGAGTCTCTCGCCGTTTTCAGCGGCCTTATCCGGGTGGAGCCCGGCGCCCAGAAGACCGACGCCTACCAGACCAACCGGAACCTGATCCTCGGCACCGACGACGCGATGGCCGTGAGCTTGCCGCGCCTCGAAATTCAGGCCGACGACGTGAAGTGCTCCCACGGTTCGACGACCGGACAGGTCGACGAGGTGGAACTCTTCTACCTGATGAGCCGTGGGATACCGCGCCGCGAGGCCGAGAAGCTCGTCGTCTTCGGCTTTTTCGGCGAGGTCACGAGCCGCATCCCGCTCAAGGGTCTCAAGGAGAAGCTCGACCGGGCGATCGAAGGTAAGATCGGGCTCGGCTTCGAGGAACGAGTAGCCTAGAAAGATGCCGGAGTTTCACAAGATAGCCACCACCGAACAGGTCGCTCCCGGCGACGCGAAGCGGTACACGGTCGAGGGGCGGCCGGTCGCGTTGTGCAACGTGGATGGGGATCTCCACGCCTTCGAGGACATCTGCACCCACCAGTTCGCCCACCTCACCGACGGGGAGTTCGAGGGGGCGGAGATCACCTGCCCCCTCCACGGCGCCAAGTTCGACGTGAGGAGCGGAAAAGCCCTGACACTCCCGGCCGTGAAGCCCGTCCCGAAGCACGAGGTAATGGTCGAAGACGGCAGCATCTACGTCGCGCTCAACCCGAAGCAGGTAAAAGTAGGCGGCAGGCGCCGGAAGAGGTAAGGTCGGCGGCTACTTCTTTCAGTCCGGGCTTATGAGTCTCCATGTAAGAAGGGATTGGTTTCCATGTTGCTAGAAGGGTCCTGCCACTGCAAATCCGTGCAATTCCAGGTGGAGTCGCCGGAGCCGTATCCGTACCAGGCCTGTTACTGCTCGATCTGCCGCAAGACGGCGGGCGGCGGCGGCTACGCCATAAACCTCGGGGCACTTTCGGAGACGCTGGAGGTCGAGGGTAGGAAGAACATCCGCGTCTACAATGCCAGGCTGTACGACCGGGGTGATTCGGACGAGATCCGGCCAGCGAGGCGGAACGCAACTTCTGCGAGTTGTGCGGCAGCGCCCTCTGGCTCTACGATCCTCGCTGGCCGGATCTCGTCCATCCGTTTGCCTCAGCGATAGATACTCCGCTCCCGAAGCCGCCGGAGAAGATCCGCCTCATGCTGAACTACGCGGCGCCGTGGTCTGAGATCCCGGAAGCCGGGGACGAGCGGCACTTCCCGGAGTACCCGGAAGAATCTCTCGAAGCCTGGCACCGTCGGCACGGCCTATACGATGGAGATTAGGAGCTAC
>JBBPZT010000227.1:0-8345 GCA_038198625.1 Rubrobacterales bacterium | reverse complement strand
TGGTGCCATCGAGAAGCACGCCTTGTGAATCTATTTCTACACTCAAGGTATTGCCAAAAGCAACTAATTCTTTATTGAGATGGTTAAACTTCTTATCACAGCGGTTTTCAGTGTAGTTGACCCACGCAAAACTATCGATGCAAAGCCTCTGCTATAAACTCAGCGCCCCATTGCCCACGCGTGCATGATATATGGGTCAATATCATCGCAATCCGCTGTATAACGTCGCTCGTTTAATGCTTCATTTCGAGAGCGACTGAGCGAAAGAGCGTCGCCAACGATTATGCCTAGCAAACCGACTACCGGTATCAGAATTTCAGTCAAGTCAACTGCCACCTATAGATAGCGCATAGTACACCTTCAAACTTTATACGTCAGTCTTCCTCATGTAGCGACCTCCTGCAACTGCCTCTCCAGATCTTTGACCTCGTCGCGTAACTTAGCGGCGTACTCGAACTTTAGCTCTTCGGCGGCTTCGAGCATCTCAGCTTCGAGGTCGGCGATGAGGGTGCGTAGCTCGTCCGGGTCCTGGGGCGCCTGGCGGGCGGCGCCTTTTTTGCCCGCTTTGTAGAGACCCTTTGCCTCGGCGGCGATCAGGATATCCGAGACGCCCTTCTTGATGGTCCGGGGCTCTATGCCGTGACGCTCGTTGTACGCTTTTTGGATCTCACGCCTGCGCCCCGTCTCTCCTATCGCGATCCGCATGGCGTTTGTCTCTTTGTCAGCGTACATTATTACGCGACCGTCAACGTTTCGGGCGGCTCGGCCTACCGTCTGTATCAGGGCGCGCTCGCCGCGTAGGAAGCCTTCCTTGTCAGCGTCGAGGATGGCCACGAGGGTGACTTCGGGGAGGTCGAGGCCCTCGCGCAGGAGGTTGATGCCGACGAGCACGTCGAACTCTCCGGTGCGGAGGCCGCGGATGATCTGGATGCGATCGAGCGTCTCGATGTTGGCGTGCATGTAACGCGCCTTGATGCCCCGCTCCAACAGATAGTCCGTAAGATCTTCGGACATCTTGATGGTGAGTGTGGTGATGAGGACCCGCTCTTCGCGCTCTGTTCGCTTGGCGACCTCGTTTAGCAGGTCGTCTATCTGATTCTTGGTCGGACGGACGTCTATCTCCGGGTCCACGAGGCCGGTCGGGCGGATGATCTGCTCCACTATCTGCCCCGAGTTCTCCAACTCATAAGGCCCAGGCGTCGCAGAGACGAAGACCAACTGGTTCGTCTTTAGCAGGAACTCGTCCCACTGCAGAGGCCGGTTGTCAAGCGCCGAAGGCAGCCGGAAACCGTGCTCTACGAGCGTGAGCTTGCGCGAACGATCGCCCTTGTACATCCCCCGGACCTGCGGCAACGTTATGTGCGACTCGTCCACGAAGGTTATGTAGTCGTCCGGGAAGTAGTCGAGCAGCGTAAAGGGAGTCGAGCCGGCGGGTCGTCCGTCGAGGTGGCGCGAGTAGTTCTCGATGCCGGAGCAGTACCCGAGTTCCCGCATCATCTCCAGGTCATACTGGGTCCTCTGGCGCAGCCGGTACGCCTCCAGTACTTTGCCTTCCTGTTCCAACTCGGCCTGGCGCTCCTCCAGTTCAACCTCGATGTTCTCGACGCCTTTCGCGAGCCGCTCGTCGCCGGTCACGAAGTGGCTTGCCGGATAGACAGTCAGGGTGTCGTGTTCGCGCAGGACCTCGCCGGTCAGTGGGTCTACTTCGGTCATGCTCTCGACCTCGTCCCCGAAGAAGGAAACGCGGTAGATGGTGTCCTGGTAGGCCGGGTGGACCTCCAGCACGTCGCCCCGGACCCGGAAGTTGCCGCGGGTGAGTTGGAAGTCGTTACGAGTGTACTGGATGCGGACGAGGTCGCGCAAGATGTTGTCCAGGTCGTAGAAGTTGCCCTCTTCGAGCAGGACCATCTTGGAGCGGTACTCCTCCGGGCTACCGAGGCCGTAGATGGCGGAGACGCTAGCCACCACTATTACGTCGCGGCGGGTGAAGAGGCTGCTCGTGGCCGAATGGCGCAGGCGGTCTATGTCTTCGTTGATCTGGGCGTCTTTCTCGATGAACGTGTCGGTGCGTGGGACGTAAGCCTCGGGCTGATAGTAGTCATAGTAGCTCACGAAATACTCGACGGCGTTGTTCGGGAAGAAATCGGCGAACTCGCTCGCAAGCTGCGCGGCCAGCGTCTTGTTGTGCGCGATGATGAGCGCCGGACATCCAGCCTGCTCTATGGTGCAGGCCATCGTGTAGGTCTTGCCACTGCCGGTAACACCGAGCAGGGTCTGGGCAGTCGTCCCGGCTCCAAGGCCGGAGACGAGCTTCTTTATGGCCTGAGGCTGGTCGCCGGTCGGCTCGTACTCGCTGTTTACCCGGAAGTTACTTGTTGTTTCGATCTAAATTCCTCCCGTATAGCTCCTCGTAAGTCTTCTGGGCCGCGAGGACGTTCTTCACGTACTCGTGCGTTTCCTTGAACGGGATGCCCTGGCGAAGATTTCGGCCTTCGGCTAGCCATCCGTCGACCCGACCCTCACCCGAATTATACGCCGCGAGCATCAACGTCTCATCCCCAGAATATCTACCCTGCAGATATGACAAGTACCAGGCGCCCATCCGTATGTTTACCTGCGGGTCCCGGTAGTTTCCCTGTATGCCGCTCCGCTCGGAGATAAACCGCGCCGTACGCGGCAGCACCTGCATCAGGCCATAGGCCCCTTGCGAAGACCGGGCATCGGGGTTGAAGCGGCTCTCGGTACGGATCACCGCCGCCACGAAAGTCGGCTGCAACCCGTACTCCTTGCTCGACTGCCGGATAACCTGCTCATACCGCAGCGGGTAGGCGGCCCGGCGTATGGCATCCGGTGCTTTGAGGACCAGGAACACCGCCGAGATCAGCACCAGAGCAACAAGGACGAACAGCGTCAGACGCCGGCGCCTCTTGCGCGGCCTTATGCGCTTACGTCTCTTGCGTGCGTACGTCGCCGTTGGGACTCCTCCCTCCGAGGGCCCTATCCTGGAGATACCTCGCCTGCTCTTCCAGCCGGTCCAACCCTCCGTCGTTTTCTACCACAAAGTCTGCCCTGCCGGCTTTCTCCTCGCCTGGGAGCTGTCGCTCCTCTATGGCCCGGAGCTGCTCTTCGCCCACTCCACGCTCCTCCGCCCATTCCCGGCGTCGTTCCTCGGGGACTGTCACGGCAACCGTGTGGTCGAAAGCGCCGCTCCGCTTCCCCTCGAAAAGCAGCGGGATCTCAGCCACGAATAGCTCGGCCCCGGAGTCCTCGATCCGCCGGCCGGTCTCGCGTCGCACCAGCGGGTGGAGAATATCTTCGAGATCTCGCAAGGCTTCGGCGTCCCCGAAGACCTCACGGGCGAGCAGCCGCCGGTCGATCCCCCGCTCCCCCCGAACTTGTTCTCCAAAACGGTCCACTACGGTCGCTATTGCCTCCTCGTCCGTGGCGAGCAGGTCGTGCACGATCTCATCAGATGAAACTGTCTCAGCGCCCAAGTCGCCGAGCATGCGGACAAACGTGCTCTTGCCAGACGCAAAGGGGCCGGTGACCGCGATGGTCACCGGCCCCTTCTCGGCCCCTTCTTGTCGTCGGGCGGGGCTTATTCCTGGCCCAGGTCCAGGTCGCTCAACTTGTCGAAGGCGCCGGTGCGAAGCCCGGAACTCTCGCGTGGGCGCTGCTCCTCACGCTCGCGGCGTGGGCGCGGCTCCTCTTGCTCACGACGCGGCGGACGCTCTTCGCGATCCTCCTTCTTCGGACGGAGACTCAGGGAGAGCCGCCTGCGGCGGGCATCAACGTCGATGATGCGGGCGTCGACCTCGTCGCCACTGCGGACTATTTCGTCCGGCGTCTCGACGTGGTGCTCGGCGAGCTCGGATATGTGGATCAAGCCCTCCACACCCTCCGCAACCTCGACAAAAGCGCCGAAGGAGACGAGCTTGGTGACGCGACCCTGGATCTGTGCCCCGATCTCGACCCGCTCGACAACCTCCTGCCACGGATCCTTCCGGGTTTGTTTCAAACCCAGCGAAATCCGCTCCCGCTCCCGGTCTACCTCTAACACCTTGACCTTGACTTCCTCACCGACCTCAACCACCTCGCTCGGATGGTCCACGTGGTTCCAGGAAAGCTCGGAGATGTGGATCAAACCATCTATACCTTCCAGGTCCACAAAAGCACCGAAGTCCACGAGGTTCGAAACTGTACCCTCGACAACGTCCCCCTCCTGCAAGGAGGTGAGGATCTTCTCGCGCTCTTCCTTGCGCTCCTCTTCCAGAACAGCCCGGCGAGAGAGGACCACGTTGTTGCGGGTCCTGTTCAGCTCGATGACTTTGCACTCCAGGCGCTGTCCTATAAAGGCTTCCAGATTCCTGACGCGCCGGATGTCCACCAGGCTAGCCGGCAAGAAGCCCCGCAGCCCGATGTCGATGATGAGGCCGCCCTTTACGACCTCGATGACCGGGCCTTCCACGGTCTGCTGCTCGGAGTAGGACTCCTCGATGCGCTTCCAGGCCCGCTCGAATGCCGCCCGCTTGGCCGAGAGTATGAGCCGGCCGTCGGCGTCTTCTTTCTGGAGGACGAGCGCCTCCATGTGCTGGCCGAGTTCCACAATGTCCTTTGGATCCGCCCCCTTGCGGATAGAGAGCTCGTTCGAGGGGATGAGCCCCTCGGACTTGTAGCCGATATCGACGAGGACCTCGTCCTTGTCGATCCGGACGACCTCGCCCTCGACTATGTCGCCGTCCTTGAAATCTATTAGGACGCTGTCGTCGATGGGGACTATCTCCCCATTCTCCTCCCGGAAGAAGTCCTTCATGGTCATCTCGCGGGTCCCGTTTTCAGTAATTTCCGTCATCTACTAGTTGCTTTCCTTTTTCTTTGCTTGCCAGAGAGAATTAAATAGAAACCTTAAATCCAATATCTTTTAACGCCAGGTCATAATTATACCTTATCTCCCGTCTGCCGTCGGTACCACGGGCTCACCCTCCCCCATCGCTCCCCCACTTTTACCTCTACCTCCAGTGGCGGGTCCAGGTCGTAAGCGGCGACCATGCTCTCCGAGACGAGAGCCGCGACCTCCTCGACCGCACCCTCGTTCACGTCGAAGACGAGCTCGTCGTGAACCTGCATCAGCATATCAGCCCCGAAAGCCGAGAGGCGGGGATCCAGGTCCACCATCGCCACCTTGATAATATCGGCCGCCGTTCCCTGCACGCGCGCGTTGAAAGCAAGTCGCTCCCCGAGTTTGCGCACGTTCTTGTTCGGATTTTTCAGTTCAGGTACGTAGCGCCTGCGTCCGACGAGGGTCGTCACGTACGGCTCGGGCTCCCTTGATTCAGCCTCCGCGTAAGTCTCCTCCATGAGTTTCGTGATGTTCGGGTAGCGCTCCAGGTAGCGCTTTATGTACCGCTCGGCCTCCACCGGATGGACGTTGCCGAGCCGCATCGCCAGCCCGTAGCCCGAGATACCGTACATGATGCCGAAGTTGACCATCTTCGCCCGCCGCCGCAGCTCCGGGGTTACGGATTCCAGACGAACGTCGAAGACTTCGGAGGCCGTGCGGGTGTGGACATCCTCGTCGTTGTTGAAAGACTCGACCAGCGCCGGTTCCCCGGTCATGTGGGCCAGTATCCTGAGCTCTATCTGGGAGTAGTCGGCGATTACCAACCTGCGACCCTCCGAGGAAGTAAAGGCTTCCCGGATACGGTTGCCCATCTCGCTCCTGACGGGAATGTTCTGGAGGTTTGGGGAGTCGCTGGAGATGCGGCCGGTGGCGGTCGTCGTCTGGTTCAGGGTCGTGTGGATGCGGCCGTCCTCCCGGATCAGACCGACCAGCCCGTCTATGTAGGTTCCCTTTAGCTTGGCGAGCTCGCGGTACCGGATCACCCGCTCCGCGACCGTGTAGCCCTGGACGGCGAGCTGCTGCAATACCTTGGCATCGGTGGAGTAGCCGGTCTTGGTCTTCCGGATCGGGGGTATGCTCATCTCCTCGAACAGAACCTCGCCGAGCTGCTTGGGCGAGCCGATGTTGAACTCGTGTCCAACCTCCTCGTAGATACTCCCCTCCAACTCCCCGAGTTGCTCCTCTATCTCCACCCCAACGGTTTCGAGGGTGCTAATGTCGACCGGCATCCCGACGTCCTCCAGCGCCCTGAGCACGTCGGCCAGCGGCAACTCTATATCGTAGTAGAGCCTCGCCAACCCCATCTCTTCTAGCTCTTCGTTCAGTCTGGGAGAGAGCGCGAACACGAGTGACGCCTTCCGGGCCGCTTCGGCCACCTCCTGGAAAGAGTCGAGGTCGAGACCCGAGTCGTCGTTGACGACCTCGACGTCGGCCACTCCACGTTCCGAGGCCAGGGCTTCCAGGTCGTAGCTTCCCAACCCCGGTTTGATCAGGTACGCCGCGAGATACGTGTCGAAGCTGGCTTCACGCACCCCGTTCTTTTTTGCGTCGTGGACCTTCAAGGGGAGATCCGGCAACCCGTCTTCGATTCGCACCTCGTCTTCGGAGACAGCCACGCACCAGCGTCCGTCTCCGACCGGCGCGGCGGCGACCGGCTCGAAAGACAGCTCGACAGGCTCCCCGGAGACCCGTACGACGAGCCTCTCTGGCTGCGGCAGAGCTTCGCCTCCGATAACCGGGAGCGAGGCGAAGCGCGGCTCCAGGCTACGGAACTCGTAGCGGCGCAGGATGTTTCCGGTCTCTGGAGAAACCCCTTCGAACCTGAGCATCTCCGGGTCGAACTCCACCGGCGCGTCGAAACGCATCCGGGCGAGATCCAGGGACATAAAAGCGCTCTCACGCCCTTCCTCCAGCTTTTTTCTCGTCCCCTTCGCGGATACTTTATCCAGGTCTTCGTAGATCTCCGCGACGGTCCCGAACTGCTGGAGTAGGTTCGAGGCGCCTTTCGGACCGATGCCCCGGACGCCAGGGATATTGTCCGAGGAGTCGCCGGTCAGGGCCTTGTAATCCGGGATCTGCTCCGGCGTGACACCGTACTCCTCGATCACCTCGTCCCGGCCATAGACCTTCGCCTCCGAGACGCCGCGCGTCGTTCGGACCACTTTGACGTTGCCGTCGACTAGCTGCATGGCGTCCTGGTCGCCGGTGACGATCATCAACTCCACGTCTTCTGGTATACGCCTGGAAAGAGTCGCCAGTGCATCGTCCGCCTCGAAGCCCTCAGCCCGAATAGTCGGGATGTTCATGGCTTCGAGGATCTGGTCCAGGTGCTCTAGCTGCACCTTTAGCTCCTCCGGCATCGCCGAACGCTGCGCCTTGTACTCAGGATAGACTTCCAGCCGGAACTTCGGCATCCCCCCGTCCCACACCACCCCGAGACCCACTTCCTCCTCGTCGGAATCGAGGAGCTTCAGGATCATACTGGTAAACCCGTACAGCGCGTTGGTCGGAAGGCCGCTGGCGGTAGATATGCTCTGCGGCAGCGCGTAGAACGCCCGGTAGAGCAGAGAGAAACCGTCGATAAGATAGACACGCACCTGACCCATTATACAAGAGGCTCACGCCCATCCCACCACGAAGTAGAAAGCAGCCACCCGGCCGCGATTTGCCGTCCCGCTACAATAAGGTGGAGAACAAGCTACTTTCAGGGAGACCGGGAAAACCGTGAGAAAGCCAAAAGCCCTCATATTCGACCTCGACGGGACCATAAGCGATACGCAGGCCATACACTTCGCCAACTGGATGGAGGTCTTGCGCCCCCACGGCATAGAAGTGGACATAGACCTCTACGAAGACAAGCTTGGCGGTCCTCCCAGCGAAGCCGACATAGATGGCGACATAGATGGGCTGTTGCCCGACC
Source organism: Rubrobacterales bacterium (assembly GCA_038198625.1). Lineage (GTDB taxonomy): Bacteria > Actinomycetota > Rubrobacteria > Rubrobacterales > Rubrobacteraceae > JBBPZK01. The sequence goes on along the minus strand of JBBPZT010000227.1, from coordinate 525 downwards.
TCTCCGAGCAAGAGAAAAAAGACCTCCTAAAGCGCGAAGCCGACGGCTATCGCAAGAGGATGTCCATGGCCGGTACGATCACCGGCCTCACCGATTTTCTCGAAGAAGCCCGAAAGCGAGGTATAAGGCTCGCCCTGGTCTCGAACGCCCCGAAAAATGATGCCGGAAACTCGCTCGGGTCGCTGGACATGACCAAGACCTTTGAGACGCTGGTCTTCGCCGAGGAAGTTGGCGCGGAGAAGCCCGATCCTTCAGCCTACCAGTACGCGTTAAAGCAGTTGGGCATCGAGCCGGAGGAGGCCCTGGCCTTCGAGGACTCGCCCAGCGGGACCGGTGGCGCCGTGGCAGCCGGGATCCCGGTAGTAGGACTTTGCGGGACGAATCATACGCCCTCCGAGCTCCGTGAGGCCGGGGCAGAGTTCATAATAGGAGACTACGCGGATCAAGCCCTCTACGATCGACTAGACGGTCAGGGCTAAGAGCGTGGAAGACCACTCTCGCCCTGCTTAACTTCGCTTAACTTCG
>JBBPZT010000226.1:0-26386 GCA_038198625.1 Rubrobacterales bacterium | reverse complement strand
CTCTCCGAAGAGCCTCATGGAACCCGAGAATAAGTTTGGGTTGTTCTCATCCTCCGCAACCGCACCGCTCTCTTCAGAGGCGCGTTCCCTGAAGAAAGATTCGAGTACCGCAACAGACCGCCGGGCCTGTTCCTCACTCAGACCGGCACGTTTCCGGAGTTCTTTTACCAACTCTTCGTACACCCGGGCCTAGCCTTCTCCCTGACAGACCGGACAGATTCCTTCCAGTACCAGCCTTGTCGACGTGACTTTATAAGCAGTGTTTTCCTGGACCAGGGCTTCCAGGTCTCCGAGCCCGACTCCTGGAACCTCCGATACCCTGCCGCAGTTGACGCATCGAATATCCAGATGAGGTTCCGTGTTCAGGTCGTAGCGGGTCGGGGACTCGGACCAGTGCTTGGACTCGACAACCCCGATCTCCTCCAGTACAGAGAGCGCCTGGTAGACCGTGCCGAGCGCCACCCGGGGGTTTTTCTTCTTGACTATGAGGTAAACGTCCTCCGCTGAAGGATGCCCCTGGGTCTCTTTCAACGCGTCGAGCACGGCCCTGCGCTGCGAAGTCAGCGTGTATCCCGAGCGGCGAAGTTTCTCCCGAATGTCCTGTTCGAGTGCCGTATTTGTCATCCGTATGTCGCCCAATCAATAATCATTCCTAATTTGGAGTCTATCACACGGTGCTGGCGGCGCGGGGTGTACCATAGTTGGCGATGACAACGTTCTTGAACTTCTTCGTCAACCTCTGGCGGCTCCTCCGCAATGCCTACGCACGCTTCTTCCGGAGACCTCCGGACTACGTGGTGCTGGAGATCGGCGGCGCGTTGCCGGAGTTCGAAGCGCGGGTTGGTTTCTTGCGGCGCCGTTTTGCGCCCGGTCCATCCGGCCCGAGCCTCGAAGGACTGCGCGGGCGGCTGGCACGGGTCTCTGCCGACGGTCGTTGCCGGGGCGTGGTGCTACGCATCCAGAACCTCGACGCCGGTTGGGCGTCTCTGGAGGAGTTGCGAAACGAAATCTCCTTGTTCCGGCAGCGAGGCGGCAAAGTGGTTGCGTACCTCGTCGAGCCCGATACCCGTGATTACTATTTGGCCTGCGCCACTGACGAGATCATCGCGACGCCGGTCTCGACCCTGAACGTACTCGGCCTCCGCACGAAGGTCAACTTCCTGAAGGATGCACTGCGAAAGGTCGGTGTCGAGGCGGAGGTGGTCGCCGTCTCGCCGTACAAGTCCGCCGGAGATACCCTCACCCGGAACGACTTCTCGGAGGAGGCGCGCGAGCAAGCCGAGCGGCTCCTCGACGGCAGGTTCGGGGAGTTGGTCGATGCCATCTCCGGAGGCCGGGGCATGAGTCTCGAAGAGGTAAAGGAGAAGATAGATCTTGCCCCGTACGGAGCCCCAGCTGCCCACGCGGAAGGGTTCTTCGATAGCGTGTGCTACGAGGACGAGTTGTCCGATAAGCTCGGCGTGGGTGGAGAGCGGGCGCGACTCGCGGAGTGGGGGAGTGCCCGGCGGGCGCTCGCGGTCCCTTACCGGAAGACGCATCGGCGGAAGGTCGGAGTCGTCAGTCTCTCAGGTACCATCGTACGAGGTAAGAGCCGGAAGTTGCCGGTCCCGCTGCCTCTCATTGGTTCGGAGCAGGCCGGGAGCGAGTCTGTAGTCGGGGCGTTGCGGCTGGCCGAGAAGAACCGGCGGGTGGCGGCGGTTCTCTTTCACGTCGATTCGAGGGGTGGAGACGCTCTGGCTTCGGATTTGATCTGGCGCGAGGTCCAACGCATCACCGCGAAGAAACCCGTGGTCGTGTTAATGGGTGATGCCGCCGCCTCCGGCGGATACTACGTCGCCGCGCCCGCGAGCCACATCATCGCCCGGCGAACGACTATCACGGGGTCCATAGGAGTCGTCATCACCCGGCCCGTCACCGCCAGACTCTACGAGAAGCTCGGCGTCAACCCGGTCGCCATCGAACGCGGCGCCCGATCCGGCCTCCTGGATGTGAGCCGAAACCCTGGACCGGATGAGATCGGGGTCCTGCGCGACCAGCTCGGTTTCTTCTACGATGGTTTCAAAGGCCGGGTTTCCAAAGGCCGCAACCTCGCCCTGGACTCCCTCGAAAACTTCGCTGGAGGGCGTGTCTGGAGCGGCGCGGAAGCCCTTGAAAACGGCCTGGTGGACGAAACCGGCGGTTTCCGGACCGCACTCGAAAAAGCGTGCGAGCTGGCCGGGATCGAAGCGGATCCCGCGGAAGCGCCGTTGAAGATCTTACCCCCCGCAACGGGGCGTCCGATGCCTGGAGATCCGGCCGGGAACTCCGCCGAAACGGTACAGACTCTGGTGCAAGCTCTCTTCGGATTGCGTAAGCCCGCAGTCTGGGCCGCCCTACCTTACGAGATCTCCGACGACTGGTAGTATCCTTCCCATCTGTTCTGGCAAGCTGACCAACACGGGAGCGGTCGATTGAGTGCGATAGTCGAGAAGGGCGTGGACCGGCAGGCGATGGGATCTCTCTCCGCCGGGCACCTCTTTACGGACGTGAACCAGGGCGCCGTCGCTGCGCTCATACCGTTTCTGGCCTCGGAGAAGGGAATCTCGCTCGCCGCGGCCGGCGCCCTCGTGCTCGCCGCGACGGCCAGCTCCTCGATAGTGCAACCTTTGTTCGGCGTCTTCTCCGACCGGAAGCCGCTACCCATCCTTATGCCGCTCGGTCTGCTGTTGGCGGGACTCGGGATCTCGCTCGTCGGCGTCGCCCCGAACTATCCTTCGCTTCTGCTCTGCGTAGTCCTCAGCGGTCTCGGGGTCGCCGCGTTTCACCCGGAAGCCGCCCGGTACGCCAACTACGTCTCCGGCTCCCGCCGCGCCCGTGGGATGAGCTTCTTCTCCGTCGGGGGAAACGCCGGATTCGCCCTCGGCCCGGCCCTGGCGACCCCGCTCGTCATCCTCTTCGGTCTGCCTGGCACCCTGTTTCTGGCGCTACCCGCCGTCGCCGTTGCGGTCGTCCTGCTCCACGAACTTCCACGCTTGCGGACCTTTCAGCCGGAAGTCGTGGAAGAGAAAGAGATCGTTTCCGGTTCGGGAAAGGCAAATGCTCCGGAGGCGTGGTGGCCGTTCGCCAGGATGGTTGGGGTCGTCACGCTCCGGTCGCTCGTGTACTTCGGCATGATCACGTTCGTCGCCCTCTACTACGAGCGGGTCTTCGGCGCCTCCAAAGCCCTCGGTAACACGGCCCTCACCGTAATGCTCGCCGCCGGGGCGGTCGGCACGCTCGTCATGGGACCGCTCGCCGACCGTTTCGGACGCCGCGTGGTGCTCGCGGCGTCCATGCTCTTTCTGGCTCCCTTGATCTACGTCTTCACGCTCTCCGGCCCCCTGTTCGGCCTCGTGGTGCTCGCGCTCGTCGGGGCGGCCATGATAGGGACTTTCGGTGTGACCGTCGTGATGGGTCAGGAGTACCTTCCTTCCAGGATCGGGCTCGCCGCTGGTATAACGATGGGCTTCTCCATAGGTCTCGGCGGCCTCGGGGCGCCGCTCCTCGGTGTGGTGGCCGACAGGTACGACCTTACGACCGCCATGCTCACCGTCGCCGCGCTGCCAGTGCTCGGCCTGCTTCTGACCCTCACACTCCCCTCGAAGGCCAGGAAGAGTTCCGGCGCTATATAGCTGCTCACCTGTAATAAAAGCCGCACCGCTTTCCGAGAGGTTGAGTACTATAAACGTATGGTGACTTCTCCGTACAAAGGTACCTCTAACTCTTGAGGATCTTTGAGCGCCTGGGCGAGTTTACCTACCGTTACCGTTGGGCTGTACTCGTCTTCTGGGGCGCGGTCCTTCTAACGAGCGCGTTCTTCGCCCCGCAACTCTCCAGCCGCTTGAAGGGTGGCGGTTTCGAGGGAGCCAACACGGAAGCCGAGCGGGTGCAGAACGCGATGGTCAAGGACTTCGGGGTCTCTCCGGCGACCCTCACGGTCGTGTTCGAGAGCAAGGGCGCCTCCGCCCGCGGCCAGAAGTTCCAGTCCGAGGAAAAGAAGGCGTTGGAGGATGTCCGCAAGCTGCCGAACGTAGGGTTCGTAACCAGCTACTCCGACACCAAAGACCTGCGTTTTATCTCCAAAGACGGCAAGAAGAGCTACGCTCTGATCGGCTTCAAGACCTCGGTGGATAAAGCCCAAGGCCTGGTCGAAAAGGTTCGCGGCAAGGTTCGTTCGGACAACTTGAAAACCTATGTGACGGGGCCTCCGGCGGTTTATCTGGACATCGAGAACGCCAGCAATAAGGACATTCGAAATGCCGAGAAGTTCGCGTTTCCGTTCGCGTTGGTGATACTGGTGATCGCCTTCGGGACCGTGGTGGCCGCCGGGGTGCCGGTAGTGATCGGCGGCGCGAGCGTCCTGACGGCGCTCGCGACCCTCTACTTCATCGCCGGACCGTATGACATGTCCGTCTTCGTGTTGACCATCTCGACCATGCTCGGCCTCGGTCTCGGCATCGACTACGCGCTCTTCGCCGTGAGCCGCTTCCGGGAAGAGCTGGAGAATTATTCGGTCTCCGAGGCGGTCCCGAGGGTCGTATCCACCGCCGGACGCTCCATTTTCTTCTCGGGAACTGCGGTCCTGATCGGGCTCTCCGGCCTCCTTTTCTTCCCGTTTATGTTCATGCGCTCCATAGGTGTCGCCGGTGTAGTCGTGGTCTTCGTCTCCGTCTCGGCTGCCCTGACGCTCCTCCCGGCGGTGCTCGGTATCCTCGGCAATCGGATCAACGCTCTCTCTGTTCGACGCCGCCGCGGCCCGCTGGGGGCGGGATTCTGGAGCCGGAGCGCGGAACTCGTGATGCGCCATCCCTTTATCGTATTGTTCGCGGTCGCGGGGGCCCTCGCTACTCTGCTCTACCCGGTCTCAAACATGAAGATCGGCATCTCCGAGGCGAGCATCCTGCCCAAGAAGTACGAGTCCCGCGCCGGCGACGATATCTTGAAGAAGAACTTCGACTACTCCAGCCTGAACCCAACCCAGATCATCGCCACCCTCCCGAAGAAACCCCTCAGCCCTGATGGCCTGACCGACATGAAGAAGCTTGGTAACCGGGTCGAATCCGCCAGGGGTGTGGGGAGTGTAGAGAGCCTTTACACGGTCGGGGCGAAGGGAGCCCGCACCTATGCGGACCGCGTGACCGAAGCCCGCAAGAAAGGCAAGGCCGAGGCCAGTAAGCGCGTAGATGAAGCTGTAAAGAAGAAACTTGCTGAGTTAAAGTCTCAATACGGCTTCCTCCCATCGGGCACGAAGGACAAAGTAAAGGCGGAGGCTGAAAGACAGGCGCAACAGAAACTGGACGAGCAACTGCCGAAGCTCCCGGACGGCATCTCCGCCGACGGCAAGGTGACGCCGGAAGGTGTGGCGAACTTCCTGAAGACGCCGGAGGCGCGTAACTCAAGGCAGATAAAGAATGCCATAGACGCCTACGTGGCCGGTGACAAGACCTTGCTCCAGGTGACGACGGAAGCGAACCCTTACAGCGAAAAAGCGCGGACTACCGTCGAGAACATCCGGGCCGTTGAGCCGCCGTCCAACGTCAGCTTCCTGGTTGGCGGTCTCTCGGCGGGGCAGAGGGACTTTATATCGAGCCTCTACGGATACGCGCCTTATGCGGCTGCCTTCGTGCTGGGCGTGACCTATCTGGTGCTGTTTTTGACCTTCCGTTCGGTCTTCATACCGCTCAAGGCGGTAATTGTGAACATACTGAGCCTCTCGGCGAGCTTCGGGGCGATGGTCTTCGTCTTCCAGGAGGGGCACTTCTCGGGGTTGCTCAACTTCACGCCGCTTGGTTTCGTAGACGCGACGCTCCCGATCCTGATGTTTTGCACCATTTTCGGGGTTTCTATGGACTACGAGGTCTTTCTGCTCTCACGTATCCGGGAAGCCTACGAGAACGGCGACTCGAACACCGCCAGCGTCTCGAAGGGGATAGTCGCGACCGCCGGTATCATTACCTCGGCGGCAGCGATAATCATCGTCGTGACCGGCGCCTTCGCTTTTACCGGTATCATCCTTACCAAGTCTATAGGTCTCGGGCTCGCCGTCGCCGTCTTCGTAGACGCCACCATCATTCGCATCCTGCTCGTACCGGCCACGATGCGCATCCTCGGCGACTGGAACTGGTGGCCCGGCGGCCGCAAGACTGTTTTCAAAAAGGGATAGCAGAGTACATCAGGATCAATTCTTGATACCGGTGCTCGCCGGGAGTAGACTAGATGAAATGGTCGAGTTGGAGCAGATCCTCAGGAGCCGGGGCTACCGGCTAACAAACCAGCGCAGGGCGATCGTGCGTGAGTTAGAGAATGGGCGCCACCTATCCGCTGAAGAGATGTACGACCATCTGAGGGGCGAGCATCCGGAGCTCGGGCTCTCGACGGTGTACCGGACGCTGGACCTGTTGACAGAGCTCGGGGTCGCGCGCAAGGACGATTTTGGCGAGGGGTACTCGCGTTACGAGCTCGCAACCGAGCGGATGCACCATCACGCCCGCTGCCAGGAGTGCGGACGGGTAATAGAGTTCAACGAAGAGCTAATGGAGTACCTGGCGCTGCAGGTAGAGCGTGAGACCGGGTTCGTCACGGATTGGCATGAGATCACCTTGCACGGCCGCTGCGCCTCCTGCGCGGCGAACTCTTAATCTGTTAGACCTGCAATTTTAGACTGTCTCTGGCCAGGATCACCTCTCCCTTATAACCACGCCTGACTTCTTCTACCAGATCCAACCCATCCGCAGCAGGATACACGTGGGTGAGCACGGCCCTCTCCACGCCTGCTTCCGAGGCGATCCTCGCGACGCTCGCCGGGGTAAGGTGTCCGGCCACCGGGGCGTCGTCCGGGAAAGAGCACTCGATGAGTAGCGTATGTGCCCCGCGCGCAAGCTCCACGACCGAAGCGCTGTACTCCGTGTCGCCGGTGTAAACGAAGGCTTTATTGTCTGACTCAAGGCGATAGGCGATGCTCTCGGGACGATGTTTGGCGGGAGCCCAGCTTAAGCTCAGGCGGCAGCCAGGAAGCTCTAGCGGCGCGGGGCATTCGCGCGGAAGTTCGGAGACGTACAATGGATAGTCGCCAAGCATCCACTCGCCCCAGACTTTGATGATGGACTTCCAGAACGACTGGAAAGGCTCCGGGCCGGATATCGCGAGCGGGCGGGTCCTCTTCTCTTCGGAGCCGTAGTTCATGGCGAAGAGCAAGGGTACGACATCTACCGTATGGTCCGGGTGGAAGTGGGTGAAGAAGATCCTGTCGGTAGCGAAGGGGTCGAGGCCGGCATGGAGCATCCCGCGAACGGCGCCCGAGCCGAGGTCGAAGACCAGCATCTCTCCGTCGATGTTAACCACCACGCAACTCTGACGGCGGGGGAGACGTGGCACCACCGTGCCGGAGCCCACGACCGTGATCTCCACTTTATGCTCCTCCTTTACTCCCACGGAAGGACCACGCGAGACCGGCGGCGCCGAGAAGCGCCCCCCCGATCACATCCGAAGCCCAGTGTACCCCAAGATATACGCGACTCATAGCCATGAACACGAGCGCCATCAAGACAAATATGCGTAACACTTTGTTGTTCCACAATAGGTACGCCGTGCCGAGCAGGAGCACCGACCTGAGAGTATGGCCACTCGGGTAGGAGAAGGTCATGCTCACTTCCACGAGTGGCGGGTTACCCGTCGAACGCAGCGTATCTGTCGGTAGCGGCGGCTGGTAGAGGAGTGTTTTTAGGACGATCTCCACGAGAGAAGTGATAAGGAAAGTAATAAGGAGCCGACCCGAGAGTGACCTTCGGCCGCTGAAGAACAGGAAGATCAGCAGCACCGCGAAAAAGCTCCCTGATATCTCTACATCACCGAGTAAGGAGAACGTGTCGCCTATGGTGTCCAGGGCTGCGGAAGGATAGCTCTGAAACTCCCGTAGCGACCAGCGGTCGAAACCGTGCAGCCACCCGAAATCCACCGCACCCGAGAACAACACGAAGGCCAACAAGATTGCTGAAGGTGTGCGCTCACTAATGTTCTTCATTGCGTCTAGAGGGTAGCAAAAAGCCGGGAGCCCATACCTTGCGCTCCCGGCGCTCTGGAAGGATCAGTGAGGATTCAGGCTACGGCGTCGCGCAGGATGCGACCGTACTCTCCGCCTTTGAGGATGCGTTCCGCTTCGCGCTGAAGTTGGCGGACCCGCTCTCGGGAGATCTCCAACTCGTTGCCGAGTTCCGCGAGGGTCGCGGGGTCGCGGTCGTCGAGGCCGTAGCGGCGCACCAGAACGTAGCGCGCCCGCTCCGGGAGGCGGTTTATGGCCTCTTTGAGGTGCGAAGTCTCTATCTCGCTTATCACCGTGTCCGGCGTGTCGGAGATCTTATCGTCCTCGATGAAGTCGCCTAGTTGCGAGGCGGTGTCTTCGCTGGAGACCGGCTGATCCAGGCTGGTCGCGTCTGGCATCGCGCTCATCGCGAGGCGCACGTCCTCGACGTTCCACTCAAGGTGACGGGCGAGCTCTTCTTCGCTAGGCTCGCGCTCGAACTCCATGGAGAACTCGTTGTAGGCGCGAGAAACCTTCCGGATCTTCTCCGTCATGTGCACCGGCACCCGAATAGTACGGCCCTTGTCGGCTACCGCACGCTGCACGGCCTGGCGGATCCACCACGTCGCGTAGGTCGAGAAACGATACCCGCGGTCCGGATCGTACTTCTCGACGGCCTTCATCAGACCGATATTGCCCTCCTGGATCAAATCCTCGAAAGGCAGCCCGTAACCGCGGTATTTCTTCGCGACGCTCACCACGAGCCGAAGGTTTTTCTCTATTAGCCGCGCCCTGGCTTTCCTGTCACCCTGCTTGGCCTGATTGGAGAGGTCTATCTCCTCGGCGTGGGTGAGCAGTTGACCCTGACCGATGTGGGCGAGGTACTTGGCGAGCAACTCCGGCGTATCGGCTCCGCGCTCTATCCCGCTGGCAGTGCTTCTCTTCTGCGTACTCTCGGCCACATCGTCCTCCTGTCCGAGTGTTCTGTTAACTAAAACCAATTTTAGAAACTACTCTTGATTGTACCGTAATGGAACACTTTCTAAACGTGTTTTGTTTATCATTTTCCATCCCTGTGAGGCTTTCCGCGTCGTACCTCCATTTTCTCTCGTTTTTCTCTCGTGTTCGATATCAATCTGATGGTATATACGGAGCAACGCTGAAAAAAGTTTCCTTTTTGCAAGTTTTGTGTGGATCGAAGGTTGTGGGGGAGGTCTGTTGATGTGGCGCCTGGTGTGCTCTAGCCGTGACTCGGCTTGTATGATCTCGTAGGGAGTATACTAAGAAAATAGTGGACATATCCCGTATATCAGAAGAGATAGGCAGCAGCGCGCCCGAGGTTCGTGATCTCTGGAAGCAAGAGAGGGATGGAGCTTCCGACGAGGAGCGGTATGCGGGGTTGGTCGGTGGGATTGAGCGTCTGATAGTCGTGTTCGCGGAGTTCTTGCGTAGCCCGGAGTCTACCGAAACTTTTAGCCGGGGCGGCGCGACGCGGGCGTTGGTCGGGGAGATCGCCGGTTATCAGCACGGGCTAGGACGAGACGCCGTCGGGGTCATAGACGACTTTATGGCTCTGCGCCGGTCCATCTGGCGGTTCGTACAGGGGAGGTTGAACCTCTCGGAGCTCGGTGGTAACGAGGTGGCGGCTTTCTCCGGGAAGCTAATGGAGGCTTCCGATTGGGTTACCGAGGCGGGGCTTGCGGCTTTTGACGCCATCGTGCACGAAGAGATGCAAGAAGCGCTGGGCCAGGCGGCGGCGACCGACCTCTTGACCGGACTTCCTGACCGTGATCTTTTGAGCCGGTTGCTCTTGCCGAGGGCAATAGATGAAAACGAGCGGCTTGCGGTAATGGTCTTCGATATCGCCGGGTTCTCCGAAAGCGTGGCCGCCGGAGAAGTGGCCTACGCGCGTGAGGCCATCAGCCTTCTCTGTGAGGTCATCGTGGGTACGATGCCGGAAACCGCTACTTGCGGCCGTTTCGGAGACGATGAGATCTGCGCGTTCGTGCCCGGCGTGGGGGGCGAAGATGCTTACCGGCTGGCTGAGAAGGTGATAGAAGAGCTGAATAGCGGGCCTGGAGACTTTCAGATAGATGTTGGGGTCGCTGAGTACCCAACCCACGGTAGCGGCGTGGGCGATCTCTTGAACGAGATGCTCAGAGCGCTCAAGATGGCACAGCGTGTCGGCGGTGGCGGCATAGTAGTAGCCCACCGACGATATTAAGGTTGTGCCGGAAACAAGGAAAAGGAGGAAAGATTGATAGCTATTACGAACAGTCTGCCCGTCAAAGAAGGGGCGGCGGATCAGATAGTCGAGCGTTTCGCCAACAGTCGGGGCCACGTGCAGGATTTTCCCGGTTTTGTGTCGATGGAGGTCTTACGATCGGATGATGAGAGCGAGGTGCTCGTCATTACGCGCTGGGAAGACCGGGAATCCTTTAACTCCTGGGTGCACAGCGAGGAGTTTGGGAAAGCTCATGGCCAGGGCGGTAGCGGGGGACTCTTGACCGGCCACCCGAAGATGGGCTCTTACGAGGTCGCCGTGGAGCGGACGCCGGGGGCCACGGCCTGAGCCGGCAGGACGTGCGCGACAACCGGCTGCGCGGAACTTCCGCCGGGCTTGTACTCACCCTTGCCGAGGATGGCGAACACGAAGGCGAAGAGAAAGATCATAATGGCGATCAAGATCCCGAATGCCAGACGCTCGCGCAACTCTGCTCCTCTCCTAGACTCGACTGTGAAGCTATTCTACTCTACCCGCCGCCGCGTGTCCCCAACCGCTGCTCCAGTTCCTGATGTACAATAACCCGCGCTGGCTACCAGCCTGCGGGCCCGCGCGGCCGGCGGGAAGTAGACTTAAGTCTAGCTAGAGTTGGGCGAAACAGGAGGGAGCCGGGTTGGAATCCGACCCGTTTATATCCGAGTATAGAGATTTACAAGAGCACGAATGCCGGGATCTCCTGAACCTGCTCGACAGCATGGGCATAGCCTCCGCCGAGCGATACTACAGGCCTGGCGACGTCGTTTACCGGGAGGGTGAGTACGGAGACGCCATCTACATCCTCATATCGGGCGTCGTGAAGCTTTTTCGGGCTTATTCAGGAAGCAAGGAGGCGACGTTGAGGCTCTTGAGGCCGTGGGATATCTTCGGCCACATCGCGTTCGCCGGAGAGACAAAGCAGCTGGCATACGCTGAGGCTGTCACGGATTGCCAGGTGACGAAGGTACCGAAAATTTTCGTCGAGCGTGCTGTACGACGGGAGCCCCGGGTGGCGTTCAAGATCATGACGCTCCTGGAGTTGCGACTGGTTCAGTACGAAGAGTTGGTCAAGTGCCTTCTGCCGCGCGAAACAGAGGTGCGACTGGCGAACCTGTTGCCTATACTCGCCCGGAAGTTCGGCGAGAAAGGCGGCGGCGGCGAGGTCGTCATAGACCTGCGGCTGACCCATCAGGACTTGGCGGCGATGGTCGCCTCGACCCGCGAGTCGGTCACGAAAGTCCTGAACGACATGCGCAACCGCGATGTGATCGAGGTAGAAGCCGGACGCATCACCCTCAAGAATTCCCGGGCCCTCGCGGAACTCAGCCGTCCGTAACCTGTGGTATTACGCTGGTAAGAACCGGCGAGCGTGGGAGGGTAAGAGTACGTGCTTCATTTGCTGGAGGCTATCCTCCTGGGGGTGATTCAGGGGATCACCGAGTTCTTGCCGGTGTCGAGCTCTGGACACCTTCTTCTCGCGCAGTACTTCCTCGGCCTGGACCAGAGTCGCTTCGGTCTCTCTTTCGACGTGGCGTTGCATCTCGGGACTCTGCTGGCGGTGGTTGCTTTCTTCTGGTGGGACCTGCTGCGGATGGCCCGAGCTTTTCTACGATCTTTTGGAGACAGGAACCTTGCCGACCCCGACCAGCGGCTCGCGTATTTGATCATCGCCTCGACAGTCCCGGCCGTTTTTATCGGATACTTTTTCGAGGGGTTTTTCTACGGCGGCGCGCTCCCCGTGGATCGTTGCTTTCGGCCTGGCTCTGGTCGGCGTGCTGTTCATAGTGGCGGAGGCCGTCGGACGCAAGAGCCGGTTTGCCTCCAAGCTTGGTTTCGGCGGAGCCTTTGGCATCGGCCTCGCCCAGGCTGCCGCCCTCATCCCCGGCGTGTCGCGCTCCGGGGCGACGATCACGCTCGGGCTGTTCCTTGGGCTCCGGAGGGAGGAGGCGGCCCGCTTCTCTTTCTTGATGAGCGTTCCGGTCATCGCCGGGGCGGGCCTGCTGGAGACCCTCAAGGTTGTCGGCGAGGGCGTGGGCGGACAGGACTTCTTGCTGTTCGGGGTTGGATTCGTCTGCTCGGCGGTCGTCGGATACCTGGCGATCAAATTCTTCATCTCTTACGTGGCGGATCACAGCCTGCGCGCTTTTGCCTACTATCGTTTCGCCCTCGCCGCCGTCGTAGTAGCAGCCCTGCTCCTCTTTTGAGGAGCGTCCGACCTTTGACATCGGGTGCGTATTCTTGATACTTTGGGCTTTGTGATGCGATTCTCGATAGCCGCGGGCTCGCGAGGCCGTCCGGACTTTCGGCGATTTATCCGGGAGGAACGGCCCTGTGCCGGGCGCGGGGATTCGTTCCTCCTATACTAGGATTTCGGTACTTGAAAAGTTTTCGACCTGGAGGTCGTATCGTGGTGTTTGCTTCGAACGTTTTAGATCGTAGTGGTGTCAGGGAGAGCTGGGTTCGTCGTGCTCGCTAAGAACGGTGCGCCGGATGAGATGGATGGGTTGCGGGCCGGCATAGACGAGGTGGACGAGGAGATCGTGCGTCTTCTCGATCACCGGGCGCGGTTGGCCCGCAGGATCGGGGCCATAAAGCAGGAGCGAGGCTTGCGAATTTACGCCCCGGACAGGGAACGGCGGGTGCTCGACCGGCTGGCCGAGTTGGGTGAAGGAGACTTCCCGCGGCGCGGGCTGGAGATGGTGTTCCGGGAGATCATCTCGTGCTCCATCTCGCTCGAGTCCCGGATGAAGATCTCCTATCTCGGACCGGAATCTACCTTTACCCACGAGGCGGCGCGCAGGTCGTTCGGGTCCAGCATCGAACTTGAGCCGGCCTCGACGGTCGCGGAGGTCTTCGCCCGGGTCGAGCGTGGCGAGACGGAGCACGGCGTGGTCCCGGTCGAGAACTCGATGGAGGGGGCCGTTACACACACCCTGGACGAGTTGATGAACAGCCCGCTCAAGATCTGCGGCGAGGTCTATCTGCCGGTCGTCCAGAACCTCCTCTCCAAAGAGCCGACGCTTGCGCGGGTCCACACCGTCTGCTCCCATCCGATGGCCCTTGCCCAGGCGGCGTCCTGGCTGCGGCGTGAGCTGCCTGACGTAAAGCTGGAGGAGGCCGACTCCACGGCGGACGCCGCCCGTCGCGCCGCCGCGGAGAGGGGGGTTGCCGCGGTCGGGAGCATCCTCGCCGCCGAGGTAAACGAGCTTACAGTGCTCGCCTCGAACATCCAGGATGCACGGGCGAACACCACGCGGTTCATAGTCCTCGGGCGCACCTGGGCCGGTCCCACGGGCAAGGACAAGACGAGCGTCGTTTTCTCCGTCAAGGACCGTCCGGGGGTACTGAAGGACGCCCTCTCGGCGTTCTCAGAGGCGGGGATAAACCTCACCAGGATAGAGAGCCGTCCGAGCCGCAAGCGAGCCTGGACTTACGTTTTCTTCGCCGACTTCCAGGGACATCCGGAGGAAGAACGGGTGCGACGCGCACTCGAGGGTCTGGAAGAACACTGCCCTTATGTCAGCCTGATCGGGGCGTACCCGGAGGTTCCTTCCGAGGTCCTCGGGTAGCCGGAACCGACGTTGAACTTCAAGGCAGCCGCCCGCGAAGTCCTCTGCGAAGTCGGCCGTCCGCTCCACTACACGGACATAACCGAGATAGCTCTGGAATCCGGATACCTCATGAGCGCCGGCGCCACACCCCAGAATACGATGCGTGCCCGGCTCTCGGTAGACGTGCGTGATAATCCCGAGAGCTTCTTCATCCAGACCGCCCCCGGCGTCTACGGTCTGAAAGACTCTTCCGTCGGACCACCCGCCGGGTGATGTATATTGATGAGGAAGTTGTTTTTTACGAGAGCCTGAGGAGAGAGTAGTGGTCGAGGTCGCGGAGAAGGCCGCTGAGGCCGCCTGGAAGATAAAAAACCTGGAGGACTACGACCAGAGGCTGGAGCGCGCCGCCCGTGTGGTGGACGAGCTCTCGCGGAGCCAGGAGACGGCTGCGCTCGTGATCTACGAGGCTGCGCTCATGAAGAGCGGACGTCCTCGGGAGGAGGTGCGCGACCTCGTGCGCCGCTTCCAGGAGACCTGGGAGGATGAGGAGGAATTGCTCACTATCCCGAGGGTCAGCGGAATCATGAACGTCGAAGGCGACGAGTGGTTTTTCGGTGACGAGTCGCTGAAGACCATGACCGGCCGGCTCCTCGGACAGTTCCAGCATCGGGTCGCCCAGTACAACTACGTCGATGAGCGGGAGGTCCTGAAGCGCTGGGCCAACTCCCACGACACCAGGCTATTCATCCGGCGGCGTATCCCCGAGACCGAGCCGGTCGTCGGAGTGATACCAGGCTTCGGGCTCTTCCTGATGCAGTACCTCCGCGTCGCCGCTGGAGGCGATACGGTCGTCCTTTCGAAAGAGCTGTCCACCGCAATGGGCTCTTTAGGCTTTGGCGAAGGTGACGAGTACGATACCCTGGCGCGAGCCGAGAACCTCGCGCTTCATCTTGACCTACCGGCCCCGATAGCCGGCGCCATTCTCGAAGACATCGCCCGCGACGGCCTGAGACGGTTTCCCGAACCTCCCGAAACCACAGTTGCAAATGAGACTGAAGAATCCGGGGAACCTTCCGGAGAAGAGCAAGACCAGAGGCCGAGCGGAGAAGATCGGGCCGCGCGCCGCGACGCGCGTGAGAATCCCGAGAAGGGTGAAGAGCCGACGAGGGTCCAGGACCCTCAAGCTTCCGATGCGCCTGGAACACCGGAAGAGAGAGGTGGAGAAACGCCGACTCCTCCCAGGGCCGGCAGGGGGGACACGCCCGGAAAATCCGGGGAGGACGCCGCATCGGAAGGACGAGGCTAGAAAATTCCCGACATTGTGGCCTTCCTAAGGCATAGCGAGGTTTTAAAGCGGGGCCAGAGTGGTAAGATGCCATTTGAAATTACTTAATAAGTTATTAAGTACGACAGTTCAAAACCATACCGATCCAGGGGCAGTCGAGAAGTCAACAAGGAGCAGGCGCAAGCATGGCAGATTCAAAGAAGCGCATCGCGTTAAAGCCGCACATGAAGGAGATCAAGGAGTGGGTAGATGCTGGAAAAACTGACGAGTGGATCGCTGACGCCCTGGGTACCAGCGCTTCGTCTGTCCAGTCTTTCAGGTCTAGAAACGATATCTACCGGCGGGATAGGGGACACCGGGAGCCGGAGAGCGTCTTCGAGGGCGTCCTGGATCACGGTGAGCGTGACGGCTGGGGGCTGTGGTTGGATCCTTCGGTGGCGGATGACCCCATCTGGAAAGGCCACTGGGCCGGGGTGGAATCCGTAACCGTCAAGGTCGCCGAAGACTCCATAGTGTTGGAGCCGGACTTTGGCAGCTCCACGGCGAGTGAGGTAACGAGCGCGCAGAGCCTTCAGGTGCCGTTGGTGGCCCCGGTTGCCGGCGCGGACGATACGCGTCACGAAGAGACACCACCGGTGGAGTCCTCTTCGGAGAGCGTATCGCGGACGGATGGGACTGCTGGTGAAGCCGTAGTGGATAACAACGGCGCGGAGCGCGAGCAGGGCCGCGTGAAATGGTTTGATCCCGAGAAGGGTTACGGTTTCCTGGTGCGTCCGGGTGGCGAGGACCTCTTTGTCCATCACTCGGAGGTGCAGGGAAACCCGGCGGCGCTGGAACCGGGCGGAGATGTAGAGTACGAGGTCGGTAAGAACGACCGGGGTCCGAACGCGCGTCAGGTCCGGCTCGCGGAATAGGTAGGCGCGGAAAGCCTGGAGATCAGAGCAGGTGCTGCGTAGAGGCAAGGTCTAGAAGCTCCGGCTTGCCGCCATCGGGATTACAGCGAATTCGCGTCACGGAAGTGTTCGGAGTACGTTCCGAGCCCAGTAGGATACCATCCCCGAAGAGATCCCGCAGGAAGGCGCGCATGGCGCCGCCGTGCGAAACAACCAGTATACGGTCTCCAGGAGCGTGGTGAGACCGTATACCAGCTAGCGCTTCCGAGAACCGCATGAGGACCTCTTCGTCGGTCTCGGCCCCGACGAGAGGCCACTGTTCCTCTTCGGGCAGTCCGGCGAGCTTCCGCACTAGCAGGGGGTTGCTCGCCTCTCTCTCCTGCCGGGTGGTTCCTTCCAGGATACCTCCCTGCCTCTCCATGAGGCCCGGCACGGGGTTTACATCTCCGGGATAGTCCTTCTCGCGGGCGATTATCCGCGCGGTCTCGAAAGCCCTCAGCAGGGGGCTGGAATAGAAGCCGGAAACTTTTTCCTCTGCGAGTGCCAGGCCTGTACGTCTTGCCTGTTCTCTACCTTCTTCGGAGAGTGGAAAATCTAGTTGTCCCTGCCACACACCGGTGGCATTAGCCGTTGATTGGCCGTGGCGGATCAAGAGCAACTCTTGTTTGACGGGCACGACGCTAAGAGTAGTACATAGACATCGTCAGACGCAAACCCTGCTAGAATTTCGATGCCATGAGGGACTCGACGCTGAGGAGGAGGTGTCCGGATGTTCTGGAGGCGTAAAGCGCGCGAGATTTCCGAAGCACCCCCTGATACACGCGAAGAGGGAACCGTGAGCAATCCCGAATCTGCTGAAGAGTTCGAGATCGTAAGCGGTGCGCCGCGTCCGGCGACTATTATCCGGCTGGCCGCGGAACTGGAGCGCCAGGGCAAAGAGGTCGTCGAGTTGTTCAAGGAGATCGAGTCTCATAAAGAACGTGCCCTTCTCCCGGTACACGCCAGGGAAGGTGACGAGGACATCTTCGTCGAGTTGGAGACCGGGCCCTGGGACAAACCGGCCGTCGAGAAGATAATAAGGGTAGCCGCTCTTTTGCGAAGCTCAGAGTACCGGGATGCTCGCATGGAACTCTTTAGCGCCCATCCGGCGCCGGAGCCGGTCGCCTTCCTGCTAGAACGGTCTCCGGCGGCGCTGCTTCAACTCTGTTTGATCCATGCCGAACCACTGGACCCGGAGTCGCTGGCGGAAGCTTTCAGAGAGGCTGCCCACTACTGCTGGGAAGTTGATCTCGACTATACCGTCGAGAGCCTCCCGCTGACCGAAGAACTGCTGTCTGCTACCCTGGCCGACAGCAAAAACCATAGACGAAAAGCCCCTGTACTGGACGCCCTGGTACAGGGACTTGGTTGCTACCTGGGCGAGGTCGTACGCCGAAATGCTCCAAGGTGGGGCATCTGGCGTGAGGTGAACGATTGGGGCGAGCGCTTCATTATCGAGTTCCAATCGCTCAGCCTCGATCCCATAGGAATGAGCCGCGCCTTTCTAAGCGAGGAACAGGACGACTCTCTCGCCTATTATGCGCGTTACGCGCTGGGGGAGATCAACGCCGAATCAACCGAAAATCCCAAGGAGGGGGAGAGCCGGGATCAAGCGTAGCGCCGACGCAACTCCCGGATGATGTAAGTCGAGTCGACGAGCACCTCGTCCCCTATGGTCATGATCGGAATGGCCCTCTGTCCGGAGAGGTTCATAACCTCCGTACGGCCGTCCGCATCGGCGTTTACCGCCTCGTAGTCGAGGCCAAGCCTCTCCAACTCCTTCTTGACCCTTCTGCAGTACGGGCAATACTCTCCCGTGTACAACTGAATCTTCTGACCGCTTTCCGTAGCTGTTGCCAAAACAAACCTCCGACTCTGTATAATCCCGTACCGTTACAGTACAAATTATACGCCACAACGCATAGGTTGTAGCCGAATAGCCAGATCACCTTCCGTAGCATCAGACTATACTTGAAGGTGATTCTGAACTTCACCTTCAAGTATAGTCTGATGAGCATAATAGGATAAGAGTTGGCAGGGCTTGTCGGGGCGTGCTACGGTTGCGGTGTCGGAAGTGCTCCACTTAACCCGCGAATGCGTACGGAGGATGTTCGTTTGAGCATCAAGAACCCTAAAGAGAAAAGCGGCTTCGAGGGCCAAGGTTCAGCAGGGCAGAGGAGTTTCGCCAGAAACCAGCGGCTTATGGCGAGGAAACGCCGCAGGTACAGGCTGGCGGGTGTTCTCTTCCTGGTCTGTGTTTTCATAGGTGGCTTGATTGCGGCCGATTACTGGACGACCTCCGGGGAGATCTATCGCGGCGTTCACGTCGGCAACCTGGACCTCAGTGGTAAGACCATCCCGCAAGCCCGAGTCGCCGTCAGAGAGCGCGTGACGCGTCCGCTGGAGAAGATAGAGTTGAGAGGGCCGGATGGAAAATTTACGCGATCCGCAGGCGAGATGGGCGTGAATTTCGACGTTGCCGGGACGGTCGATAAGGCTTATGGAGTGGGTCGCGAGGGGAGCATTGTCAAGCGGCTCGTGGACAGGGCGCGGGCGGCATATGGAATCATAACCCTTTCACCAGGTGTCGATTACAGAGAAAAAGTGGCGCGGGCGGAGGTCCAGAAGATCTCCGCCCGGCTGGACCACAAGCCGCGGAACGGCGAGGTGAAGATAGACGGCTCCAGAATCCTGGTGAATAGATCGAGAGAAGGCTACAAGACTAATATCGGGGCGACGATGGGAAATCTCGACGCGGCTGTCCGGAAGATGAACGGAGACGCCCGGATCGTCGGTAAGGTCACGAAGCCGGAGGTTTCGACCGCCACGGCCGAGAAGGCTGCGGCAAAAGCCCGACGGGCGATGTCCAGCCCGCTCGTGCTCACCGCCAAAAGGCGGCGTTGGACGCTCTCGCCTTCCCAGCTGGGAGGAGCCATGGAGGTGACGCGCAAGGGCGGCGATATAAACGTGGGCCTGAGCAGGGATCTTCTGGGGCGCAGCCTCGCCGGCGTGTTCGGGACGCTCACCGCGGAGCCGGTGGAAGCGAGCTACCGCGTACAGGGTTCGGGCGCCTCGGTCATTCCTGGCAAGAGCGGGCAGAGTGTACAGAAAGACAAGCTGCTCGGGGAGATCCAGAACGGGATTTTCAGCGGGAGACACGAGTACTCGGTGCCGGTTAAGACTCTGAAGCCCAGGCTGACGACCGCCGAGGCGGAGCAGCTAAAGCCCACCCAGGTCATCGGTGAGTATAAGACGAACTACATGACCTACGACGACAGCCCGGGAAGGGTTACGAACCTCGAAACAGCCTCGAACGCGATCAGCGGGACCTTACTCGCGCCCGGTGAGGTCTTCTCTTTCAACGCGATCGCCGCCCCGCTCAAGTACGCGAAGACCAAGGTGATCCTGAACGGTCGTGTGAGCCTCGCGGATGGCGGCGGTCTATGTCAGGTCTCTTCCAACCTCTATATGGCGGCCAACTACGCTGGGCTCACCGTACTGGAGCGTCACCCGCATTACGCGGAGTTGCCGTACATCCAGCCAGGCTTCGACGCCACGGTATGGTTCGGATCCCTCGACATGCAGTTCCAGAACACTTCGGGCTCTTATCTACTCCTGCGCGAGTGGGTGAACACGAGCAACGGCAACGTGACTGCCCAGATCTGGGGCAGGCCGACTGGCAAAGACGTGCAGATGAGCTCCAAAAAAGTGGCGACCACGAAGGACTCTGAAGGAAACCCCGTAACCAAGTGGGTTACCTACAAGAAGGTGACAGAGAACGGGAAGGTCCTCTCCGACGGCGTGCTGCACACCGACACCTACAAGTACCTCAAACCGTAGAGCTAGGCGGAGGTCTCGACCACCAGTTCTATCTCGACCGGCGAATCTAGCGGAAGCTCCGCAACCCCGACGGCCGAGCGCGCGTGACGGCCTGCCTCCCCGAAAACCTCTCCGAGAAGCTCCGAGGCCCCGTTTAGCACCTCGGGCTGGCGGTTGAAACCGCCGGCGGAGGCTACGTAGCCCGTCACCTTGACTATGCGAGTTATGTTCTCAGGAGAGCCGGCCGCGACTGAAGCGGCGGCGAGGGCGTTCAGGGCGCAGAGCCGGGCGGCTTCTTTGGCTTCCTCGACCCCGACTTCACCGCCGACCTTGCCGGTGAAGGGGAGTTGTCCGTCGCTAAAAGGGAGTTGTCCGGCGGTAAAGACGAGCGAGCCAGATCTCACGGCCGGAACGTAGGAGCCGGCGGGTTCGGGCACGGATGGAAGCTCATATCCGAGTTCACGCAAGCGGGAGGGCAGGTCTTTTTGGTCCATCTACCTGATGGCGCTTTCGTACTCTGTAGAGTCGTAGATCAGGGGCTCGTTACGGCTGAAGATCTCACCGGCGGTGACCTCGCCGATCAGGAGCGTATGGTCTCCCGCTCGGGCCGTGTCGAGGACCTTGCAGTCGAGGTAGGAGAGACTGTCGAGCAGGTAAGGGGAGCCCGTCGGGGTAAGGCCGTAGGGCACGCCCTGAAACTTGTCGTGGTACTCGCCGCTGGTCTCGGAAAAGTAAGTCGCCGCGTTCACCTGGTCCTCGCGTAGGACGCTCAGGGCGAAGGTGCCGCTTTCTAATATTCGGTCGTGTGTGTAGCGGTTCTCGCGCACGGCCACGGCCACGCATGGGGGCCGCTCGGAAGCTTTCGTTACCCAGGAAGCGGTCATGGCGCTCGTCTCGTGTCCCCGGCGGGTGGCGAGTACGTAGACTCCGTGGGTAAGGGTGGACAACGCGTCGGATATCGAGCTGTCGCTGGTGTTCGGATCCCGGTCCAAGCTCGTAAAGCCTCCGTCCTCTCTTAGGGTGAAGGTATTCTATCAAGAGCGGGTATACTCGTAGCGGTGGATTTCGCGACAGAGCTTTTCACAACGAGGAACCCGGCATGACCTTCAGCCTACCGCTCGTCGGCGTCGGTGTTTTACAGGCCGTGGTCTACCTGCTTTTCATCCGGGCGGTAGACCTCTACGAGCGGGAGTCTCTGCTGTACGTGATCCCGGTCTTCGTCTGGGGCTTTACCGTCGCCGTCGCCGTCGCCCTAGTCTTCAACACGCTGGCGGCGATCACCTTGAGCTCCGTGGCCGACCGCCAGACCGTCAGCTTCGTCACGGCGGTGTTCGTGGCGCCGCCGGTCGAGGAATGCTCGAAAGGACTCGCTCTCTTTCTGGCTTTCGGTGTCTCGTATCTGGCGTCCCGCAAACGCGGAGCCATAGAGTTCTCCGGCGTAATGGACGGCATAGTCTACGGGGCGGCCGTCGGTTTTGGGTTCTCGATAGCCGAAGACCTCCTGTACTATGCCCAGTTCGGGCCGGAGACCTTCGTGGTGCGCAGGATCTTCGGTGGTTTCGGACACGCCGCTTTTACATCCCTAACCGGCGTCGGTATCGGCCTTATACCCTGGGTCCGCAGCTACTTCTTGAAGTTTTCGCTCCCTTTGCTGGGATTGGCCGGAGCCATAACGCTGCACGCGACCTTTAATTTCCTGGGCTCCGTTATAGGGCCGTTGGCCTATTTGTTCATGTTGGTCATCTTGTTGCTCTATGCGGTGCTGATAGGCGTCTGGCTCGCCGTGGAGCGCCGGACCATCCGGGGGGAGTTGAGAGATGAGGCTTCGGCCGGGGTAATCAGCCATCAGGAGTATGAGATCCTGCCGACCTACTTCCGGAGGACCGGATACTACTTGCGCCTGATCTTCACGGGGCGCCTCGCGACCGAGCGCCGGGCCCGCAAGCTTCACGCCGCCGCGGTGGACCTCGCCTTCAGCAAGCGCCTCGCCCGGAGTTCTCACTCCCACTCCCAGGAAGCTCGCCTCCAGGAACTCAGGTCCCGGATAAAGACTCTCAGAGGTGCGGCGCCCACCGCCGAACGCACGCTCTGAACGAACGATTGAAGGCTTCCGGGGTGATACTCGCGGGCGGAAGGAGCATGCGGATGGGCCGTGATAAGGCCCCGCTCGAAATCGGTGGCGTGCCCCTGATCCGTCGGGTCCACGACGCGCTCGCGGCCCACTGCGAAGAAGTCATCGTCGTCGGTCCGGGGAAGACTGCCGAACTTGTAGGCGCCCGGAGCGTTTCAGACCTGCGTCCGGGTTGCGAGGGTCCGCTGGCCGGAATGGAAGCGGGCCTCACCGCCGCCCGGAACCCTCTAGTCTTCGTCGCGGCCACGGACCTGCCGTTCATCCCGGCGAAACTGGTGGAGTACTTGCTGCGGCGCGTCGCCGAACATCAGCTACGGGCAGCGGTTCCCCGGTGGCACGGCAAGCCGCATCCCCTCTGCGCCGCCTATACTCGCGGGATACTCCCTTCGCTCGGGACCGCGCTCGATGGTGAGGTTCGGGCGGTTCGCGGGCTGCTGGAAGGAGTAGAAGGAGTCGAGTACGTCGAGGAGGAGTTGCGGCGGTTCGGGGAGCCGGACGTGTTTTTGATGAACGTCAACGAGCCGGGAGATCTGGATCTCGCCCGGACATTAACGCGCGGCTGTAAGCGATGATGCTCGCCGTGTTGAGAGGGGTGGTGGGAGACCTGGTGGATGTGATCCGGGTCTACTCCGGAATCCTGCCGGAGTCCGCTGAAAGCGACGATAGGGCGCGGGTCGCGGTGGTGCTCGGGGCGCAGGTACTGAAGGGAGGGAGGCCGAGCCCGGCGCTCGAGGCCCGGACGCTTCACGCTGCAAGGCTCTACGCGGAGGGCGAGGTGGCTTTGCTGGTCCCGACCGGCGGCACCGGCGAGCACCCGCCGAGCGAGGCGGAGGCCATGGCGCGGATACTGCGGCGCGAGGGGGCGCCGGACCGGGACATCCTTCTCGAAGATAAGGCCCTGAATACTTGGGAATCGGCCCGGCTGGCGGCTGAAATTCTACGCCCCAAAGGTATAGAGGAGGTGAGGGTCGTCACCGATCCCCTGCACTGCACGCGGGCGGTCGCGGCGTTCCGGGAGGTAGGGCTCATTGCAAGGGCGGAGCCGGTGTATAGTAGCCCGATGTGGACGAAGGCGGGCTCCCGACGGGATCAGTTCGTCAGGGAGATGGGGGCGATCGTTTGGTACGGGGTGAGGCACGGAGTAGGTTCGCGCTCTCGGCGGTAGAGGTCGGGGTACTCGCCGTCTCGTCCGCCGCCATCCTAGTTCGTGTCTCGGGGGCTCCGGCGCTCGGCATCGCTTTCTGGCGTTGCGCCCTGGGAGCCGCTCTTTTGCTGCCGGCGGTGGCCGTGCGGCGGGAGCTGTTGCCCGCAAGGCGGCCGTTGTTCGTTCTGGTCGTCTCCGGGGTCGCCCTGGGGGCTCATTTCGGGTTCTGGATCTCCTCTCTCGGTTATACGAGCGTGGCGGCTAGCGTGGTGATCGTCTCGACCGCACCGGTCTTCGTGGCGGTTTTCGCGTACCTGCTGTTCGGGGAAAAGACTTCTCCGGTCTCTTTAGTAGGCATCCTGGTGGCGCTCGCCGGCACGGCGGTTATAGCGGCTGATAGGTCCATGGGATCCGCGGCGCTGTTTGGCAACGCGCTCGCCCTGATCGGTGCGGTCGCGGTATACGTCCTGATCGGCCGCTCTCAACGCACCACCGGCGTCGGCTTCCTGCCCTACTCCGTCATCGTCTACTCGGCCGCCGCGCTCTCGCTACTGCCTGTTGCCCTGGTCGGAGGAGTCCAGTTGTGGGGTTATTCGGGAGAGACGTGGTTGTGGCTGTGGGTCATAACGCTCGGACCGCAGATCCTCGGCCACACGGTCCTTAACTGGGCTCTAGGTTATGTCGAAGCGGCGATTGTCTCCGGGACGATACTCGCCGAGCCGGTCGTCGCGGCGCTACTTGCGTGGTGGATCCTCTCCGAGAAGCCGGGTCTCCCAACCGCTGCCGGCGGAGCGGTCATCCTCGTGGGCCTCTTCCTCTTGCTCCGGGGCCGCAGTAGATCGGTCCCGCCGGAACCCGTCTGAAAAGCCCTGACGCTCCTCCAGACAAAAAGCTCTCACTAACTACTGGGGCGCTATGTTGTATTCTGATCCCGTGCATATAGTTTGTTATCGGGAGAGAAGTTTGAGACCGCTCAAGGCAGGATTTATATACGGCATCATCGGGGCGATCGTCGCGCTCGTTTCGGACTTTTACTTCCTTTTCGTGGACCCGGTCGGAACGCCGGCATGGATGCTGGCCGTGATCCAGGCCTACCACACCCAGATCGCGCTCACAGCCTTCCTGTTCCTTGGTATTCTTGCGGCTCTCAGTGCACGCCCGGCATACCTCGACCCCGGTGTCCCGTACCGCTCCCTGTTGCTACGCGACTGCGCGCTCGCCGCTACCATCGTAGCCGTGATGGTCGGAGCCGTTCTCTTTTTTGCGACCGCGCTACAGGCTACCGTTTTCGCGAGCCAGGCACGTACCTACGCCAATGAAGCCGCCCCGAAGATAGTTGATTACTCGAACACGACTCGACAAGACCTGATCAAAGGCCGCATAAAACGTGGCGAGACTCCCCAACAGGCCCGCAAACTACCACCCCCGGCAAAGCTTGAAAACGTGCGTGGAGCGCTGAACCCGCCGTCTCTGGCGGCGCTGGGACGCTCCATCATGAACCTCGTCCTGAGATCCCTACTCCTCGGCGGCGCGGGTGCGGTCGTCGGCCTCTTCCGGGGACGTTCGAGCCCGGAAGACGGGACAACTCCCACCGGAGCCGAGAAAAAAGAAGCGAACCAGCCGGAGCGGTGAGGAGCATGTCCGGCTCACGGGTTGTCGCAGCGCTCCTGCTGGACGCCCTACTCGGAGAGCCGCCCGAAAGACTCCACCCCACGGTCTGGATGGGGCGGACCATCTCCGCTTTCGAGAAGAGAGCCCTGAAGCTGGAGACAGCCACCGCGCGGCGTCTGGCCGGCGTCGCTCTCGCCCTTACCCTTCCCGTGTCGGGGTTCATCCTCGCGCATACGGTACTCATACGCTTGCCTCGCGGCCTTCGCCTTCCGGTTGAAGTCGCCCTGATCTCCACGACCCTATCCTCGCGAGGTCTCGCCCGCGAAGCGCTGGCTGTCCAGAAGGCGCTGGAGTCGGGAGACTTGTCCGCCGCCCGGAACCGCGTCGGCCGGTTCGTCGGCC
Source organism: Rubrobacterales bacterium (assembly GCA_038198625.1). GTDB lineage: Bacteria > Actinomycetota > Rubrobacteria > Rubrobacterales > Rubrobacteraceae > JBBPZK01. The sequence goes on along the minus strand of JBBPZT010000226.1, from coordinate 1,216 downwards.
GCGACACCGGGGATCTTTCCGAAGACGGAGTAGCACTCGCGGCGGTCGAGTCGGTCGCGGAGAACACGAGCGACGGCATCATCGCCCCTATGCTCTACGCTTTTCTTCTCGGCACGCCCGGCGCCCTGGCCTATAAAACCATCAACACCCTGGATTCTATGGTCGGCCATCCGCAGCCGCCTTACAGGGAGCTTGGTTGGGCTTCCGCCCGTCTCGACGATCTCGCCAACCTCGCACCCGCCCGCCTCACGGTCTTGGCTTCCTCCGCCGCCTCCGGACGCCCGGTCGAAACGCTCTCGGCCGCCCGCCGGTACGGTCCGCTCACCACGAGCCCCAACGCCGGTCGGGTACAAGCGGCTTTCGCGGGAGCGCTCGGGGTCAGGCTCGGCGGAGACAACACTTACGGTGGGGAGTTCCGGAAAGGCGCGTTCCTCGGTACGGGTGAACCTCCTGGGCACGCGGATATCCGACGCGCCGTGGGGCTCATGGCGCGCTGCTGCGCTTTTCTAGCCCTCTCGACCCTACTCTCGGACTGGATACGGTGTGGTTAGGGGCTGGGCCGCGCGGCCTGACGGCCGTCACCACGGCGCGCACGGCGGTCTCGCCTCACGTTCCATGGGCGCGCCTGATGGTAGCGCCGGGTTCCTCGATTTTAGCCAGAACATCAACCCGCTCGGGGCTCCTCCATCAGCCTTCGCGGCGGCCCATCAGGCCCTCGATGCTGATGCCGGATACTATCCAGACCTCGACTACCCGCATCTCCGTGAGGCCCTTGCCGGATACCTGGACGTTGCCGTCGAGACTGTATTGCCGACCAACGGCGGCGCGGAGGCCCTATTCCTGGCCGCCAGGGCCGCCCGTGAGGGGAACAAAACTCTACTGCTGGAGCCAACTTTCAGCGAATATGCGGCCGCCGCGAGGGCTGCCGGGCTCGAACCCGTCAGCCGGGTCTTCCGGAAGCCCGAGGACGGCTTTCGGCCGGATCTCGACGCGATCGGTGACCTGAACGACGTGGCCTTGGTCTTTCTCTGCAACCCCAACAACCCGACCGGCGGCTCGCTTTCCCGCGAAGAAGTCCTCGACCTGGCCGGCCGCGTACGTGGATCAGGAGCCATGCTCGTCGTCGACGAGGCTTTCGCGGATTTCGCGCCGGAGGTAAGCGTCGCCTCGGAGGTGGACGATGGCCTCTGCGTCGCCCGCTCGTTCACGAAGTTCT
>JBBPZT010000225.1:0-16656 GCA_038198625.1 Rubrobacterales bacterium | reverse complement strand
GACGTTCTCCGACTCGGAGCTTCTAGAAGGGGCGAACAGCCGGGAGCTTTCCGTGGAGGACTGGACGCTCGACCTGTCGGACTACGCCAGGAGAGCACTGCCGAGCGAGGTGCCTCTTCAGGTCTTTGCGCCTGGCACCGAGCCGGTTCAGCAGGAACCGAGAGGAGACGAGGTCGACCCGCGTTGGCGGGGACTCGACGGCCTTTTCGCTTCCGGTTTCTAAATTAGTCAAGTTTGTAAATAATCGTCAGGAGGCAAAGTAATGGCAGTACCAAAGAAGAAGACGTCGCAAGCCCGCCGGGACCAGCGCCGTTCACACCACGCGATCAAGAGCATCAATCTGGTCGCGTGTCCGAACTGCGGCTCTCCGCACAGGCCGCATCGGGTCTGTGCCGAGTGTGGGTTCTACAAGGGACGTAACGCGGTCGCCGTGGAGGCGACCAGCTAACTAGCTGGACTGGAAACCAAGAAGAACTTACACATATGCGTATCGTGGTCGATGCTCTCGGCGGGGACAACGCGCCCGACACGGTGATCGCCGGCGCTGTTGCCGCTGCTAGGCGGCTGACCGGAGATGAGATCCTGTTGGTCGGAGACGAAGAGACGCTCGGGAGGTTGGGGAGTGATCTACCCGAGAATCTGGGCGTGCGAGAATCCGGAGGAGCAATCGGCATGGAGGAGGATCCGGCGGGCTCTTTGAGGTCCCGGCCAGATGCGAGCGTCTCGGTCGCCGCCCGTCTGGTTGGAGACGGAGAGGCGGATGCGCTCTTTTCGGCCGGTAACACCGGTGCTACAGTCGGGGCGGCCCTGATGCGGGTCGGTCGCCTGGAGCATTGCCGGAGGCCGGCCATAGCGACGATGTTGCCTTTCCCATCGCCGGTACTGTTGCTCGACGCCGGGGCTACGATCCACTGTCGTCCGCGGGACCTGTTGAACTTCGCTATCCTTGGGAGCGTGTTCGCGGAGTGTTATCTCGGGGTCGAGGGCGGGGCGCGGGTAGGTTTGATCAACGTCGGCGAAGAACCGGGGAAAGGAACGGATCTGGCGAAAGAAGCCCACGATCTTATGCGGAAATCCGAAACCATCAGGTTTGTCGGCAATGTAGAGGGGCGGGAGATCGGTGGCGGGGTCGCCGACGTGCTGGTGACGGATGGTTTTACCGGCAACGTCATCCTGAAAACCGCCGAAGGCGTCTCCCGGGAGATCCTGAGCATGGTTCGCTCCGCCATGACCGGCAACGCCGCGAGCAAGCTCGCCGCTGGCGTCCTTCGCCCACGCCTCGCGGAAGTGAGAAACACTGTGGACCCCGAGAACTATGGCGGCTCTTTCTTACTTGGAGTCCGAGGGACCGTCGTGATCGGCCACGGCAACTCCGAGGCGCGCGGAGTCGAAAACGCCATCTCGGGTATCTCCAAAGTCGGCGCCGACCTCGCCGGGGCCCTGGAAGCCGCGCTCTCCAAAGAGGCCGCCTCCGCGACGGAGAACGCGGGTTGATGAACGCGCCGGTCGGCAAGATACTCGGTGTCGGCCGCGCCCTCGGTGGACGCGTGATCACCAACCACGACCTCGAAAAGACCATCGATACTAGCGATGAGTGGGTAGTCGGGCGCACCGGAATTAAAGAGCGTCACTTCGTGGCGGAAGGTGAGAACTGCGCCACCCTGGCTATCGACGCCTCCAAAAAAGCGCTGGAGCACGCCGGTTTGGGCGGTGATTCCATGGATTTAATCCTATGCGCCACTTCGACCGGCCCGGAGTCGATGCCCTCTGTCGCCTGCCTGATCGGTGAAGCTATAGGGGCGTCCGGTGTCGGCGCGATGGACCTTGCCGCTGCCTGTTCCGGCTTCGCCTACGCTTCTTCGGTCGCCGACTCTATGCTCCGTGGCAGCTTCGCCAAGCGCGTGCTGCTCGTCGGGGCCGACGCCATGACCAGCGTCGTCGATGCCGGGGACCGCTCCACGGCAGTCCTGTTCGCCGACGGGGCCGGGGCGGTCGTCCTGGATCAGGGCGACGGAGACTCCGGGTTCGTGGATCACATCCTCGGGGCGGATGGGCGGATGGCCCCGCTTGGCCGGGCCGGTCACCCCGGTGATGAGCATAAGCTCTACCAGAACGGCCGCGAGGTCTTCAAGTTCGCCGTCAGGATCTTCCCGGAAATGGTCGAGAAGCTCGTCGCCCGAAACGGCATTACGCTGGAAGAAGTGCAGTATATAATCCCGCATCAAGCAAATGCACGCATAATACAAGCGGCGGCGAGGAAGCTTGATTATCCGGTGGAGCGGATCGTGGTGAACGTAGACCGATTCGGCAACACCTCGGCCGGGAGCATCCCGATCTCCTACCCAGATATCTACGACGACCTGGAGCCTGGCAAGTACATCATCACCGCCGGCTTCGGGTTCGGGCTGACCTGGGCGGCCAACCTGTACAAAATTTGAGACACGCGGAGGGGGAAAGTTTGGAGATAAGGCGGGCTGTTGTGTTCCCCGGTCAGGGAACAGCGGGTGGCGACGTTTCGGGCGAGTTGGGAGATCTAATCCGGCAATATGCGGTGGATGGCGAGACGCCATACCAGCTCTCGGTCTTCGCCCGCTCGGTGGACCTGCTCTACGGGCTGCGGGATAGTGGCATGGAGCCGGACGTGGTAGCCGGCCACTCTTTGGGAGAGTACGCTGCTGCCCATGCTGCCGGGAGCCTGCAGCTCGAAGACGCCGTGAGGCTCGTCGCCGAGCGCGACCGTTTGATGAACGAGGCCTCAGCCCAGCGCCCCGGCGGGATGGCCGCTGTCATAGGGGCGGACCCGAAAGAGGTTGCGGCGGCGGCCGGGGCGATCGACGAGGAAGGCGAGGGCGTGGTCGTCGCGGCAAACTTCAATACGCCGCGTCAGACGGTGATCTCCGGAGAGAAAGCCGCACTGGACGCCGTGGCCTCAAGGGTGGGCGGCAAGATGATACCGCTGGCCGTGGCGGGGGCATTCCATTCGCCGCTGATGCTGGAAGCGTCGCGGGAAATGGATCTGCTACTCGGGGATGTGGAGTTTCGGGACCCGGAGGTTCCGATGGTCGCGGCGACGGACGGCTCTATACTCGCGACCGCTGGAGACGTGCGGCTTGCGCTGCGCAACCAGATGCTCTCGCCGGTGCGTTGGGTAGCCGTCGTCGAGCGGCTGCTGGATCTCGGGGTCGAGGAAGTACTCGAAGCCGGAGAGGACGGTACCCTTACCAGGATGCTAAGAGACTTCAAGCGCAAGGATATAAAAGGCCGTACCGCGGGGCAGGTGCTGGCGTGACGTTGCCCAAGCCGCCGCTAGGACCGGCTGAGATCCGGGCTCTCATCCCGCACCGCTACCCATTTCTGTTGGTGGACAGGGTCGAGGAAGTCGAGCCGGGCGTCCGGGCGGTGGGGATGAAGAATGTCACCCAGAACGAGCCGTTCTTCCAGGGGCACTTCCCGGATTATCCGGTGATGCCGGGGGTTTTGATCGTGGAGGCGATGGCGCAGGTCGGGGCGGTTGGTGTGATGTCGAACGAGGATTTCCAGGGCAAGCTCGCGCTCTTCGCCGGGATAGACAACGTCAGGTTCAGGCGGCAGGTGATACCCGGTGACGTGCTCCGGATGGAGGTCGAGATCTCCCGCCTCAAGGGCGTCGTCGGCCGGGGTCATGGCCGGGCAACGGTAGACGGGGAGCGGGTGTGTGAAGCCGACCTGATGTTCGCGTTCGTGGAGAGGGAAGAATGATCGAAAAAGGACGGGTAGCAGTCGTCACCGGCGGTGGTCGCGGCATCGGCCGGGCGATAGCCGTGCGGCTCGCCCGGGAAGGCGCGAACGTGGCCGTTTCCTACCGCTCCAACGAGGATGCGGCGCAGGAGACCGCCAAGCTCGTGCGCGAGGCGGGCGTGGAGTGCGTGACCATCAAGGGCGACGTGGCAAATTCGGACGACGTGGCCGCCCTCTTCAAAGAGGTGAACGATACCTTCGGTCGGGTGGATATCCTGGTCAACAACGCGGGCACCCGGCGAGACAACCTCATACTCCGGATGAAAGACGAGGAGTTCGATGAGGTGATCGGTACGAACCTCAAGGGGACATACCTGTGTACGCGGGCGGTGCTGAGACCGATGGTCCGGGCGAGGTGGGGTCGGATCGTAAACGTCAGCTCGGTCGTCGGGATTATTGGCAACGCTGGACAGGCGAACTATGCGGCCTCGAAGGCCGGGGTTATTGGTTTTACCAAGAGCGTCGCGCGGGAAGTAGCGCAGCGTGGGATCACGGCGAACGCCGTCGCGCCAGGATACGTCGAAACGGAGTTGACCGGCAGCCTCTCGGACGCCGTGAAAGAGCAGATCCGGGTCCAGATACCAGCCGGCAGGTTCGGTGAACCGGAGGAGGTTGCCGAGGTCGTCGCTTTCCTAGCCGGGGAAGGCACAGGGTACGTCACCGGGCAGACCTTTACCGTGGATGGCGGGATGGTTATGTAGAGGTTGAATTTGCGCTACACTACGCGCTAGCCTTATATGAGATGGCGCATGGAAAGTAATAAGAGAGAAAAGGAGATGGGATGGAGCGAGAAGAAGCACTGGAGAAGATCAAAGAGATAACGGCCGACAGGCTCGGTGTCGAAGAGGGTGACGTGACGCCCGAGGCTTCTTTCCGGGAGGACCTGGAAGCTGACTCGTTGGACCTGGTCGAGTTGATCATGGAGCTGGAGGAGCAGTTCGGGATGGAGATTCCCGACGAAGAGGCCGAGAAGATCACCACGGTCGAGGAAGCCGTAGACTACGTGATGGGACACCAGGCGGCGTGACCGAGGTGGCACCCGAAAACACATCCGGGGAGAGCCCGAAAGGAAGAGGCGGCGCGCTTATAACCGGAGCTGGCGCGGTGACTCCGCTCGGGATCGGCACCGAGAATTTCTGGGACGCCGCCCTGCACGGAAAGAGCGGAATCGGGGAGATAACCATCTTCGACCCCTCGCCCTACAACTCGCGCATCGCCGGTGAGTGCTCGGACTTCGATCCCACTGACTTCTTCACCAAGAAAGAGACCCGTCGGATGGACCGCTTCGCCCAGTTCGGCGTGGCGGCCGGTCTGCAGGCCGTCGAGGAAGCCGGTGTCATAGACACGATCCGCAGCGCCCCGGAGCGGGTAGCCATCGTGATAGGCAGCGGTATCGGTGGGATAAGAACCTGGGAGAAAGAGTACGAAGTTCTCCAGGAGAGAGGCCCGAAACGGGTGAGCCCGTTCCTGATAACCATGATGGTGCCGAACATGGCAGCCGGACAGCTCGCCATCGCGCTCGGGGCGACCGGCCCGACCCAGTGTCCTGTTCTCGCATGCGCCACCGGAGCCGAGGCGATAGCAGAAGGTCTGGAGTTGATCCGTCGCGGGGACGCGGATGTAGTCATCGCTGGTTCCGCGGAGGCCCCGATCACACCGCTCTCCATGTCCGGTTTTTGCGCGATACGGGCCGTCTCTACCCGCAACGACGAGCCCCAGCGGGCTAGCCGCCCCTTCGACGCCAACCGTGACGGCTTCGTGATGAGCGAGGGCGCCGGGGCCGTGGTCCTCGAAAGCCGGGAGCACGCCGAGCGGCGCGGCGCCAAACCGATAGCCGCCATCGCCGGATACGGTCGCTCGACCGACGCCTACCACATCACCGCCCCGGACACCGAAGGGCGGGGGGTAGAGCGGGCGATGAACCTCGCGTTCGCGGATGCAGGGGTTACCGCCGAGGAGGTGGGTCACGTAAACGCCCACGCCACCTCCACCCCTACCGGCGACGCCCCAGAGACCAGGGCCCTCTCCCGGGTCGTGCCCCAGGCCGCCGTCTCCGGTACCAAGTCGATGACCGGACACTCCTTCGGGGCGGTTGGCGCCACCGAGGGCATTATGTGCGCCCTGGCGCTGAAGAACAAAGTCGCGCCGCCGACCATAAACCTCGAAGACCTCGCCCCCGACTGCGAGCCGCTCGACTACGTCGGCGCGGAGCCAAGGGAGTTGCCGGATCTGCGGGTCGCCATCTCCAACTCAATGGGCTTCGGTGGACATAATGTAGTAATAGTGTTCACTGGTATAGAATAGGCGGATGTCGATAAAAGACCTCATAGATGTGCTCCCGGAGCCGCTAAGGCAGCGGTCTCTGACTCATCCGAGCGTCGCGGATCCTTACGATTCCAACGGGCGCCTGGAGTTCCTGGGCGACTCAATACTCAACAACCGGGTGGCGGAATTGGTCTTTCACGGCTATCCGGAGCTCCTCGAAGGAGATTTGACGCGCATCCGGGCGCATCTGGTGCGCAAGTCGTTTCTGGCGACGGTTGGTAGAGGTGAGGGGCTTGAGGAGATGATCGAGAGTTCGGTCATAAATGACTCCGTCATCGCCGACACCGTCGAGGCGATAATCGGGGGAGCGTACCTGATCGACCGCGACCTCGTCCTCAAGACGATAGACGAAATATTCGATCCCTCGGAGGTAGATACCGAAGACCTGCGAGACTGGAAGACACTCCTGCAAGAGACGCTTCAGGCCGATGGTCTCCGGCCGACCTATCGGGTGCTCTCGAAGCACGGCCCGCCCCATCGTCCGAGCTTCACATCCGGCGTTTCCGTGGAAGGCAGAGAAGTCGCCACGGGTGAAGGTAACTCCATAAAAGAGAGCGAACAGGCGGCCGCCCGAGCCGGCCTGGAGATATTGGGCATCCGACCCGTACCCCGCTCACCGGTCGAAGTCCACGTAGGAGCCTGAAGCTAGTCTGGCTGACGTTTCGGTTCAGCGGTATTGTCGGATGGTAACGGAAGAAAGCCCGTTTGCTGCGGTTTTCGTGTGCTTTCAGGGCTGAAGTTGCGTAGAATGTCGTTGTAGTGCTTTCGGCGGTATACATCAAGGGGTTCAAGACTTTCGCCCGGCCGGTCCGGATGCCGCTCGAAGGAGGCCTGACCGTCATCGTTGGGCCAAATGGTTCGGGGAAGAGCAACATCACCGACGCGGTACTGTTCGCGCTCGGGGAGCAGAGCCCTGGGGTATTGCGGGCGGGGGCGATGGGAGATTTGATCTTCTCCGGTTCCGAAACTTTGAATGCGGCCGCCGCGGCCGAGGTTACGCTGGTTATAGACAACGAGTCGGGCGTGGTCTCGCTGCCTTACGGTGAGGTCTCGATCACGCGTCGTATCTCACGCGCCGGGGATACGGAGTATCGGATCAACGGCGCCAGATCCAGGCTCGCCGACGTGCGGGCGGTCTCCGGAGAAGCCGGCCTTGGACGCCACAGTATCCTCCGCCAGGGCTCGGTCGACGCCATAGTTTCCGGGGGACCGGCGGCCTGCCGCCTGGCTCTTGAAGAAGCTGCGGGGCTCGGCGTCTACCGGCGGCGCAGGCTCTCGGCCAGCCGTCGCCTGGAACGTTCCGCGACGCAGCTGGAGAAGAGCCGCCAACTAGAGGCGGAGTTGGAAAACCAGCTCAAGAGGATCGAGAAAGAAGCCGTGGCCGCCCGCGAGTACCGGGAACTCGAATCCAGATATCGCAAGCTGTCCCTGGCTTACCTCTACCGGATGGCGACCAGAGACCAGGATGCTTTGAGGAGTCGCCTGGAATCGGAGGAGGCTCGTGTCTCCGGGCTCGCAGCGCGGGAAGAGAAGTTGCGCGAGGAACGGACCCGGCTTGAACCGGAGATCCAGAAAATCGAGACGGAGCTTCGAGGTCGAGAGAAGAACCTGGAGGCGCTGGAGAACCTCTCGGAATCTTTGCGGGCGGAGTCCCTGCGCGCGGACAGGGCCCTCTTGCGGCTTGAATCGGTGAAAAGCAGGGAGACGGAGCGTGCAAGGACGAAGTTGCGCTTGGAAGAAGAGCTTCGGAAGGTAGACCAAAATCTCTCGGACCTGGAGGCCCAGGCCGCGCTCATCAAGAATGAGTACTCGACCCGTCGAGAAGAGCTTGGGCGCCGCGAAGAGGCCGCTGCGGCTGCCCGGAAGGAACATGTCGTCGCCGGAGAGCGTCTCGCACGTCTGACCGGAAACCTCGAACGCCTCCGGGCCCGTCAGGAAGTCAACGCTACCAGCGATGAGAAAGCCACGGTCCTCGGGGAGGCGGACCGTGAGCGGATCTCCTCGGTCGCAAAAGACCTCGCGCGTCCTCCCGCGAAGGACCTTCGCGAAGACCTGGATGGGATCCGGAAATCTCTCGATGGCCTCCGGAGAGTGGCTGAGGGTCTGGCGGCTGATGCCAACCGCCGTAGGGGGGCTCTGGCCGCCGCACGCGGGGCCGCCGAAGCCCATATCCGGAACCTTCGGGCCGCGAGTGAGAATGGTGACTCCGGGACTCGGCTATACCAGGTGATCCGGGCGCGCCCCGGCTTCGAGGCGGCCGTCGAAGCAGCCCTCGGCGAGGTCGGGAGCGGCGTGCTCGCCAGGGATCTGGGTGAAGGCATAAAGCTACTCTCCGATACGGAAAGGATAGCCGTACGGCTAGACGCCGAAGGTGTCGAAAGCGAGAGCAGCCCACCTGGAAAGCCGCTCCTGAAATGCGTGGAAGTAGTCGACACCCGTTACTCCGAGGCCGTGGAGCGCATCCTCGGCGGCATCTACGTCGTGGACGACCCGGACGAAAATGCCTCGAACAACGGCTACGTCACCGTTACCCGCCGTGGCCTGCGTCTCACCCGGACCAGCGTTTCCCTGGCAAACACCGGTGGCCGTTTCGAGCTGCAGTCCAGGCTCTCCAACGAAGAGGAACGTCTCACCGAACTGGAGAGCGGACCAGGTGAGATCCTCGACAGCTTGCAAGAGGCCGTGTCGGATGTTTCTGGCGGCGTGGAACGTCTCTCTCGCGACACCGAAACGTTACAGTCATTGAGCGCCCGCACCCGTCGCGTCTCCTCTCTACTCGCCAGAGAAGCCCTGCGGCGTGTGGAGAAGGTCGAGAGGGACCAGGAAGCCCTGGGGCGCCGGCGCGAGCAGTTTGGAGAACTGGAACGGGAGATACGGATATCCGCCTCCAGTCTGCAAAGCGTGGAGAACGAGACCAAAAACGCCGAAGAGAAGCTGGCGGCGGCCGACTCGGCTACCGGGTCCGCCCGCGAAGAGTTTCGTCAGGTGGAGCAGCGCCGCTCTCGTCTCCGGTCCAGGGTCGCCGAGACAAGGAGCAGGCGCAACCGGGTATGTCGGGCTCTCGAAAGCTTGAAGAAGAATCCGGATGAGGACTCCGACTACCTCGCGCGGATAACCGAACGCTCCGCGCGCTTCTCGGAGACGCTCGCGCAAGGTGTGCTCGAGCGCCGGAGCAACCTCCGCCGCCTGCGCGCGGAAGCGGCTGAGAGACACCGGCGCCTAACCGGAGAGCAGGGCCTCGCGGCTTCCCGCGCGGCTGAGCTGTCCGGAGAACTCGCCCGGCTCCGGGCCGAAACCAGACGGCTTCGAGAAGATCTCGAAGCCATGCAGAATTCCGCCAGCGAAGCCACCGAAGAGCTTTCAACCGAATGGGCCGCCACCCTGGAGATAGCCCGTGAGGAGTCCGAGAAAGCACCCGCGGATGTGGAAGCGGAGCGCTCCCGCCTCGCCCGCAAGATAAAGCGCTTCGGCGACGTCAACCTGCTCTCCCTCTCCCAGGAGAGTCTCCTGCGTGAGCGTCACGAGTTCGTCTCCACCCAACGCTCCGACGCCGAAGATGCTGCCAACGAACTTAACCGCATAATACAAAACGTAGATAGAGAAATCGAAGAAAGGTTTTCCATAACTTTTGCGGGGGCCAGGGATGCTTTCAGGGAGATGGTCCCGAGGATGTTGGGTGGTGCGAGTGGAGAGTTGGGGTTGTCGGAGGAGGGTGTGGAGATCGGGATTCGTCTGGGGAGGCGGGGACACAGGCCGCTCAACGTGCTCTCGGGCGGGGAGAGGTCTCTGCTTGCTCTCTCTTTCCTGTTTAGCATCTTCTTGAGCCGGAGAGAGAACGAGCACCGGAGTTTCTGCGTTTTGGACGAGGCAGAGGCGGCTCTGGACGACTTGAACCTGGCCCGTTTTCTATCCGTGGTAGACTCTTACAGGTCCAGCGGGCAGTTTCTGCTGGTGACCCATCAGAAGCGCACGATGGCCGCCGCCGACGTGCTCTACGGAGTAACCCAAGACGCATCAGGAGCCACGGCGGTCGTATCAAAACGTTTATCAGGAGATTAAGACACCCTTTATGGCACGTTCATGGCGTAATTTTTTCAGGAGATCAAAAGAGCCCGAGCAAGATTCCGGGTCTGGCGTGGCGACCGGAGAGAAGCAGGCACTCGAACCCGAAGCGGGAGAAGAACCGGAAGCCGGAGCCACGACCGAGGCGCCTGTTGAAGAAGAGTTTGTAGTCGAGGAAGAGTCTGATGTTGGGGAGGAGTTTACGACCCCGGAAGATCTCCCCGGCACCGTGGAAGAAGCTCTGGAGCCTGAGGAAGAGGTCGTGGCTTCTGAAGAGCTTTCTGAGCCGGAGGAAGAAACTGCGGAGCCCGAGTTAGTAGCTGAGGAAGATTCAGAGGATGGTGGATCCGGAGGCTGGTTCGGGCGGCTGCGGCACGGGTTGAAGCGTAGTCGGGAGTCAGTCGTCGGGCAGCTAAATGCGGCGGTTGCGGAGTTCCGGGACGCGGAGGACGAGGAGTTCTGGGAGAGGGTCGAGGAGATCCTCATCGCCTCCGACGTTGGGGTGACGACGACGGCGAAGCTCGTCGGGGAGCTGGAGCAGGAGGCGCTGGAGAAGAACGTCACCAGTGCCGGTGAGTTGCGTAAGATGATGGTCGAGCACGCGCGGAGGATGCTTGAAGGCCCGGTCGAGATGGATGTTTCAAACACCCCGACGGTGATCCTGATGGTCGGGGTCAACGGCACCGGCAAGACTACGACGACCGGCAAGCTGGTCAAGTACCTGCCGGGACGCGTAATGCTCGCCGCCGGGGATACGTTCCGGGCCGCGGCCATCGAGCAGCTTCAGAGTTGGGGTGAGGCAACCGGCGCTCCGGTAGTGGCCCGTGAGCGCGGGTCGGATGCGGCGGCGGTCACCCACGAGGCGGTCGAGGCGGCCAAGCGGGACGGCGTGGATGTCCTGCTCGTGGACACCGCCGGGCGGCTTCACACCAAGATGAACCTCATGGCGGAGCTTGAGAAGGTGAAGCGGGTGGTGGAGCGGCAGCTACCGGGCGCACCTCACGAGGTTTTGCTCACGGTGGACGCCACGACGGGCCAGAATGGGCTTCGGCAGGCGAAGATGTTTGGGGAAGCTGTCGGGGTGACGGGTATAATATTGACGAAACTGGATGGAACAGCCAGGGGCGGCATCGCGCTGGCGATAGCAAACGAGGTAGGGGTGCCGATAAAGTTGATCTCGGTTGGCGAGAAGGTCGGGGACCTGCACCCGTTCGACGCCGATGAGTTCGCACAAGCACTGTTCGGGGAGTTGTAGATATGTTCGAGACGCTGGGCGAGAGGTTGAACACCGCCCTCGACGGGGTACGCGGGAGCGGGAACCTCACCGAGGATCAGGTAAAGAAGGTGACCCGTGAGATCCGTCTCGCCTTGCTAGAGGCGGACGTGAACTACGGCGTCGTCAAGGAGTTCGTGGGCAAGGTCCGGGACCGGGCGACGGGCGCCGAGGTGTCGAAGGCTCTGAGCCCCGGCCAGCAGGTCGTGAAGATAGTGAACGAGGAGTTGGCGGAGCTGATGGGCGGCACGGCCCACAAGCTCACCTTCGCTTCCCGGCCCCCGACGGTGATGATGCTCGCCGGCTTGAACGGGCACGGCAAGACGACGACCGCCGGGAAGCTTGCGCTCTTCGCGCGCAAGCTCGGCAAGAACCCGTATCTCGTCGCCTGTGACACCTACCGTCCGGCGGCCATAGACCAGCTACAGCAGATCGGGCGCGAGCTGAACGTACCGGTCTACACCGAGGGTACGGAGCCTTCGCCGGAGGATATAGCCGAGCGCGGTGTTCAGAAGGCGAAAGCAGGCGGCTATGACTTCGTGATCGTGGACACGGCGGGTAGGCAGGTCCTGGATCAGGACATGATGGAAGAGTTGAAGCGGGTTCGCTCTTCGGTGAAGCCTCACTCGGTGTTGCTCGTCCTGGACGTGGTTACGGGCCAGAACGCGGTCGAGGTGGCCCAGGCTTTCCAGGAGTACGCTGATTTCGACGGGATGGTCCTGACCAAGCTCGACGGTGACGCCAGGGGCGGGGCGGCGTTGTCCGTGGTGTCGGTCACGGAGCGGCCGGTCAAGTTCGCATCCGAGGGTGAGAAGATGAGCGAGTTCGACTACTTCTACCCAGACCGGATGGCCGGACGCATCCTCGGGATGGGTGACGTCCTGACGCTCATCGAGAAGGCCGAGCAGCAGATGGACCAGCAAGAGGCCGAGGCGCAGGGCAAGAAGCTCATGAGCGGCAAGTTTACCTTCGAGGACTTCCTGAAGCAGATGCAGATGATAAAGAAGATGGGGCCGTTATCGAGTTTGATGGGTATGATCCCAGGCCTCGGCAAGCAACTCCAGAACGTTCAGATAGACGACAGGATGCTCGGGCGGGTGGAGGCCATGATCACGTCCATGACACTTCAGGAGCGTAGGAATCCTAAATTGTTGCAGAATCCGAGCCGGGCACGTAGGATAGCGCGGGGCTCCGGTGCGACCCAGCAGGATGTCCAGAAGCTCGTCAAGCAGTTTGGCGAGATGCAGAAGATGATGAAGCAGATGGGTAAGGGCGGCATGCCGCGTATCCCGGGAATGCCATCAAGGTAAGATGAAAAGAAAACCAGGAGAGGTGAAAGCATGGCAGTAAAGATCAGGTTGGCGAGGCGCGGCTCGACGAAGGCGCCATTTTACAGGATAGTGGTCGCCGACTCGCGGAGCCCGCGCGACGGCAAGTTTATAGATAGGGTCGGCACGTACAACCCGCGTACGCAGCCCTCGAACATCGAGGTGGACGCTGAGAAAGCGCGGGAGTGGCTCGGCAAGGGCGCGCAGCCGACGGATCAGGTCCGGAAGCTGTTGAAGATCTCCGGGGTCCTCTAGGTAGTCCGGAGAGCATCGTGGAGAGGCTGGAAGAACTGTTGCTGTTCTTGGCCCGCTCGCTGGTCGAGGAGCCGGATAGGGTCGAGGTCTCGGGGACGGAAGACGGCTCGCGCGTGGACCTGGAGTTGACGGTAGCGCCTGACGACGTGGGGCGTGTGATCGGCCGCCAGGGAAGGACTATCCGGGCTATCCGGACCGTCGTGAAAGCCGCCTCGGTCGACGCCGACCGAAAAGTGAGCGTGGAGATCGCCGAATAACAAAGCCGCAGCGGAGATCTCCGACCCGGTCGTGGTCGGGAGGATAGGAGCCCCGCATGGGGTTCGCGGGACCGTGAGGGTTCGCCCAATGGGTTCCGGACGTCACCTCAGAGAGGATATTGAACCTCTTGTAGAAGGACTTCGGCGGCGCATACTACGCTCACGCGAGACCCCGAAAGGATTCCTCGTAGACCTGGAGGGTGTAGGCAGTCGTATGGAAGCGGCGAGCCTGCGGGGAGTGGAGTTGTTTCTCGACCGGAGCGAATTGGACGCGCCGGAGGAGGACGAATTCTACGCAGCAGATCTCGTTGGACTCGCGGCCGTGGACGAGTCGGGAGAGGTTCTTGGGAACGTGGCCGAGACTTTCAGGACGCCGGCGCACGAGGTGTTGGTAGTGCGGGGCGGTGGGGGCGCCGGAACTTCCGAAGGTCTCTACGTTCCGTTCACGCTGGAGCACGTGCCGATCGTGGACCTCGAAGGAAAACGTGTGGTCGTCAGCCCTTCGGAGCCCGAGTAGCCGCATGAAGCGTGTTGATGTTTTCTGTGTTTTCCCGGAGGCTGTGCGGGCTGCGGTGTGCGTCGGGGTCGTGGGTAGGGCGATAGAGCGCGGTCTCGTGGACTTCAGGGCTTTTGACCTACGAGAGTACGCGCCGGGTGGAAGGATCGACGATATGCCTTTCGGCGGCGGGGCGGGTATGGTCGTGCGGGTGGACGTGGTGGCACGGGCGCTAGAGGAAGTTT
The DNA here is from genome assembly GCA_038198625.1 of Rubrobacterales bacterium. Taxonomy (GTDB): domain Bacteria; phylum Actinomycetota; class Rubrobacteria; order Rubrobacterales; family Rubrobacteraceae; genus JBBPZK01. Next base: position 2,638 of record JBBPZT010000225.1, on the reverse strand, counting down.
ACGAGATGCCTGCTAGAAAGGTGAGGGAGCGGCGGCGGGTCGTGCTCACGGAGGCTTGGGGGCGTCGGATCTCACAGGGATACGTCGAGGAAATATTGCAGGGAGAAGACCTGACTATCATCTGCGGGCGTTACGGCGGGGTAGACGAGAGGATACGGACGGAGTTGGCAACGGAGGCAGTATCCCTGGGTGATTTCGTGCTCTCCGGGGGGGAGATCGTCGCCTCGGCGCTTGTGGATGCGGTGGTCCGGCGCATCGGGGGGGTGCTCGGGAACGCGGAGAGCCTGGTCGGTGAGTCTTTCTCTGGTGGAGAGAATATAGGGCCGCCGCAGTACACTCGGCCGGACGATTGGGATGGAGAGCGGGTGCCGGGCGTGCTATTATCCGGCAATCATGCGGAGATAAGGTTCTGGCGCGAGCGCGAGTCGAACGCGAGGAACCGGGCGAGAGCGGCCGGACGGTCTCTCTAGCCCTCCTGTTACGAATCACGAGAGGAGACAAGATGATAACGAGCGAGAACTTGCAGCAGGACAGCGGCGTCGCTTTCCGTCCCGGCGACACCATCCGGGTACACTACAGGGTGATCGAAGGTAACCGAGAAAGGACACAGGTCTTCGAGGGACTTTGCCTGGCACGAAAAGGTAGCGGTATCGGCGAAACTTTCGTCGTCAGGAAGAACTCGTTCGGGATCGCCGTCGAGCGGATCTTTCCGTATCATTCCCCGAAGATAGCGAAGATAGAGGTCGTCACCCGCGGCGCCGTCAGACGCGCGAAACTCTACTATATCCGGGAGAAGATCGGACGCAAGGCCCGCGTCAAGAAGGCGAAGTAGGACCTACCCGGTAGCCAACTCGGCTTTGGCGCGCTCCCGGAGAGAGAAAATCCCGAATAGCGAAGCACTGTACTCCTTCGACGCCGCGTGGACGGTGGGGCGTACGGGTCCGCTAGCGGGCGCGGATGAGGCCGGGAGGGGAGCACTCGCCGGTCCTCTCGTTGCCGCCGCCGTTGTTCTCGGGGAAGAGAAAATACCGGGCGTAAGAGACTCGAAAACCCTCACTGCCGGGCTCCGGGAAGGAGCGTACCTGGAGATAGTAAGGTGCGCCAGGGCGGTTTCAGTCGTGGCTTACCCGGCATGGTGGATAGACCGCTTCGGCGTCGGCGCGGCCAACCGGGAGGCTCTCGGGCGCGCTCTCGAAGCCCTTGAACCTTTCTCCCGATGTGGCCTCGCGGACGGCAATCTGAAGCTCGGACGGAAGATAGAGTGCCTCCCGAAAGCGGATGGGAGCAGTGCTTCGGTCGCCGCGGCAAGTGTGGTCGCGAAGGTGTTGAGGGACGCGGCAATGGGGATGCTCGCTGATGAGCATAGCGGGTACGGCTTCGAGCGGAACCGGGGATACGGCACCGCGAGGCACAAGCTCGCCCTGGCTGGTCTGGGCCCTTGCAGGGTCCACCGCCTGAGCTACGCCGGGGTCGTGGTCTGAGTAGAAAACGGGCCGGAGACCGGGGCGAGGAGCTTGCCCTGAGGTATCTTCAACGGCGAGGTTATTCGCTGGTTGCGAGAAACTACCGGCGGCGGGGTGGGGAGATAGATCTCATTTTGCGCCAGGACGAAACCCTCGTCTTTGTAGAGGTCAAACTGCGCCGCGGTATCGGGTTCGGTGACCCTGTTGAGTCGGTCACGCCCCGTAAACAGGCCAGGATCCGCGCTGTCGCCGAACAGTATCTGGCCGAAGAGGAGCCGGAGTTCTCCGAAGCCCGTTTCGATGTCGTAGGGATACTCTCCGACGATAACAGGCCTTCGAGGATACAACATATACAAGATGCTTTCTGAGCGCCCACCCGGCCCCATGCTAGGCTGAAAGCAAGCGTCGTCACTAAATGGCTGTTAAGATACTAGCCTTGACACGGGAGTATACGCGAGTAGCGAGTATGTGCCGGGTGACAGGAGTGGGAACAAAGATGAAGAGGTGTTTCGAGTAATGCCTGTATGCCGGGCTAGAAGCCTGACCCTTCTAGGAATAGACGCGTTGCCTGTCGAGGTGGAAGTAGACGTTAGCGCTGGTCTTCCCGGCTTCGCCATAGTAGGTCTTCCGGATGCGGCGGTCCAGGAGGCGAGGGAGCGGGTTCGGGTGGCGATCACCAACTCCGGTTACAAGTTCCCGACAAAGAAGGTGATAGTCAACCTCGCCCCGGCGCATCTGCGCAAAGAGGGACCTGCCTTTGATCTCCCGATAGCGCTCGCGGTGCTCGCCGTCTCCGGTGTCGTTCCTACAGAGAGTCTGAAGGGCGTTGGCATTATCGGGGAACTCTCACTGGATGGAGGTTTGCGCGGGGTTCGAGGGGCGCTCTCCATCGCCGAGGGTGCCCGCCGCGAGAAACTTCAGCGGCTGATCCTACCGGAGGCAAACGCTACCGAGGCTGCTTCCATCAGCGGTGTCGAAGTCTACGGAGTAAGAACACTCCATCAGGCCGTCGAACTACTCTCCAACAAGACGAAGATGTCCCGGATCTCTCCGCCGCCGAACTCTCCGGACGGGTGAGGATGACCGACCGGGCTTCGCTGGCTTTCGAGGAACTTCGGGCCTCCTTTGACCCGGACGAAACTCTAGCGCGGCTGGCCGAGAAAGAGGTCGTCTTG
>JBBPZT010000224.1:0-2511 GCA_038198625.1 Rubrobacterales bacterium | reverse complement strand
TTCACGTCCGGCGAGAGGGAGGCCGTCCGGTTCGTCGGCCCTAAAGCGCCGGCCACGAAACGCGGCCTGTCCGGCGTCTGTTCCGTAAAGCCGTCCGCCGCCTCGCGGGCGACGAGGGCCGCCTGGTAGTTCAGCTCGTATGCCAGGTCCTCCATCTTGTAGTCCTTCTGGGCGATGGAGGTGGAGGAGAAGGTATTGGTCTCGATGATGTCCGAGCCGGCTTCCAGGGACGCCTCGTGGATGTCCCGGATTATCTGGGGTTGAGTGATGGAGAGGAGGTCGTTGTTGCCCTTCAGCTCTCCCGGATGGTCGGCGAAGTGTTCTCCCCGGTAGTCCGCGTCGGAGAGGTCGTAACTCTGGATCATGGTCCCCATCGCGCAGTCGAGCAGTACGATACGCTGCTTTAATGCGGCCCGGAAAGACGTCAGCCGGGCTTCTCTCTCTTCACCGATAGTTTTTTGGAGAACCATATTGCTCCATTCTAGCTCGTCAGCTAATCAGCACTTCAGCTTGTCAGCTCTTTCGCCGCCAGCCCCCTAACCGACAGGCTGTAAAGCTTCGATCACGTCTCCGGCCAGATCTGGGGCGCTGGCTGGCGGCATTATGTACGCCCCGTTCACCAGTGGCTCCGCCTCCACGAGCAGGTTCTGCGCGACCTCGACCCCGTACTTCGGAGCGTCTTCGGGAGAGAGTTCCGCGAGTCGAACTCTCACGTGCTCCGGGATGTTTATGCCCGGGACCTCGTGGTGGAGGAACTCGGCCTGGCGGGCGCTGCGGAGCGGCATAAGGCCGAGGAGGAGCCTGGGCTCGAGGTCCAGGTCCGCGAGCTTTTCGAGGGCGCGTTCGAGGGCGCTTATCTCGAAGACGGGCTGGGTCCAGAAGGCGTGGGCTCCGGCCTCAACCTTGCGCCGGAGCTTGTTTATCTCCGCATCGAGGTCGCCGGCGGTCGGGTTGAATGCCGTCCCGATCAGGAACCCCGGAGGATCGCCTATCGAGTTGCCGCCCAAGTCCTCACCCCGGTTCATCTTGGAGAGTACGTGGACGAGCCCTATAGCGTCGGTGTCGAAGACGGAGGTGGCCTCGGGGTAGTCCCCGATCTGGGCCGGGTCTCCGGTCACGGCAAGGATGTTCTTGACCCCGAGCGCCGCCGCCGAGAGCAGATCCGCCTGCAGCCCGATGATGTTCCGGTCCCTACAGGAGATGTGGGCTACGACCTCTATGCCGACCTCTTCCTGCACGATCCTCGCCACCGCGACCGGATGCATCCGCAACCGTGCCCGCGCCCCGTCTGATATGTCTATCGCATCCGCGCCGCGCTCCTTGAGCCGCCTCGACGCCTCCACGACACCGGATATATCGTGGCCGCGCGGTAGGTCCACCTCGACCGTGACGGCGAAGCCGGTCTCAAGCTTCCGCGCGAACTCCGACTCCGGCTCGGTTTGCACCTCCGCCTTTCGCTCTCTCTCGACCGTTACGGAGGTAGCGCGAGCCGTCTTTTTCGGAGGCGCGAAGTCCCGCAGCGCTTCCGAGAGAGCTTTGACGTGGTTGGGTGTTGTGCCGCAGCAGCCCCCGATCAGGCGGGCTCCGGCTTCGGCAAGCTTCACGCCGTAGGCGGCGAAGTGATCCACGTCCTGGCGGTAGCGGATTTGGCCGTCTATGAGCTGCGGCAGGCCGGGGTTTGGGAAGGCGGCCACGGGACCGGCCCCGGCGGACATCTGTTCCACGATCCCGAGCATCCGCTGCGGCCCGACGGTGCAGTTGGCCCCGAAGAGCTCCACTTCCCACCCGGACACCTCCCGCGCTACCCGGGATGGCAACCCCTCCGCTAGTGTCTCTCCGTCCTCGACGAACGTCTTGTACGCGAGGACCTGCGCTCCAAGTGTCTTGACCGCATCAAAGGCCAGTCGTAGCTCCCGGAGGTCGGTGAACGTCTCCAGCAGGATGGCGTCCGCTCCACCTTCGAGCAGCGCCCCGGCCTGCTCGGAGAATATCTCCTTCGCCTCCTCGGGCGTCAGGGAGCCGACCGGGGCCAGGGAGCGGCCTAGAGGCCCGATCGCCCCGAGCACCAGCGCCTTCTCGCCGCCGTTGGCGGTGTTGTCCGCCGCCTCGCGTGCGAGCCTGGCGCCGGAGGTATTGATCTGGCGCACGCTGTCTTCGAGGTTGTGTGAAGACAACCTGAGGCGGTCAGCGGCGAAGGTGTTCGTCTCTATAACATCCGCCCCGGCCCGGATGTACTCCTCGTGAACCGATGACACCAGCCCCGGATGCGTCAGGTTGGCCCTGGAGTAAGGATGGTCGAAGCCGACCCCACGCTCGTGCAACAGGGTGCCCATGGCGCCGTCTCCGATGAGTACCCGGCTCTCCAGTACGTCTCTAAGGTTGAGATTCAAGAATAAAAACCTCTCTCCGTTTCTTTATAGATCGCACGTGCCCATGCGGGAGAGAGGAGTTCGGCGTTTCTGGTCCGACTCATCTCTCGGAGTCTCCTCCGCGGGAGTTGGCACCTGTCAT
>JBBPZT010000223.1:0-5115 GCA_038198625.1 Rubrobacterales bacterium | reverse complement strand
GTCGGTCTCGTAGCCACCGACGCCCTAGACCCAACCGAGCTTATCTCGAAGAATGAGCCTATCGTGGACGCGGTCGAGGCTTACGAGATCTTCGACCGACGTGAGCCGGACTGGCTGAAGGTGGAGCTCCAGCCGAGCCCCCAGAGGCCCTTTCGGGGAGGAGAGATTTCCGGTCGATCCTCCCTTCGGCGCCGGTGCGGTACCGTACCATCGGCTATCATCTTTGCGGGGCGTCCGAGGCTCGACGCCTGAGACCGTAAGGGATCTGAGAGGTTCGCGCATCGGAGATAAAAGCCCTAAAGAGCACTTCGCAACCGGGTCCGGAACAGGCCGGGGCGGTCCGGTTCTGGTACCAAAAACCCTACTGGCCGGTAATCATCCGGAGCACGATCATTACGAGTATGTGATCCTCGGCGCCGGGTGTGCGGGCCTTAGCTTCTGCTACTACTTGCTGGAGCAGGGCGCCGAAACCCCGATCCTCATCCTCGACCGCAAGAGTAGTTTCGAGGACGACAGGACCTGGTGCTTCTGGGACGCCGAGGACACGCCTTTTTCACACCTGGCGGCCCGTCGCTGGAACTCCTGGGGCCTACGCGCCGGGGATGAGAGCGTCGTACAAACCTTTGACGAGAGCCCATATTTGTGCCTGACCGGTGCGGCCTTCTACCGCTACGCGTTGGAGGAGATCTCCGCTTACCCGAACGTCACTCTCCGGCTGGACGAGGACGTCGAGGACTACAAGGAGTACGCCGGGATCACCTACGTCAAGACCCCGGGAAAGACCTACACCGCCAAATACGTGCTCGACGGACGCGGCCTACCCTCTGGTTCCCCTGTTTTCGAGGAGGCGCGTGAGAAAGCGCGGTGGGTTCCGCAGAGGTTCCTGGGTCTCCGGCTGAGGACGGAGCGTCCGGTTTTCGACCCGGAAGTCTGTACCCTGATGGACTTCTCGGTAAGCCAGGATCTGGGACCACGGTTCATGTACGTGCTCCCGTTTGGAGAGCGTGAGGCGCTCGTGGAGAACGTTTACCTGTCGGAGGGTAAAACCTCGCGGGAGGAGCATCACGCGGAGATCTCCGGTTACCTGGACGACCGCTACGGACTGGCCCCCGGAGACTACGTGGTAGATGGAGAGGAACAAGGCTACATCCCGATGACCGACTACCGTTTCCCGAGACGGCTCGGGGAGCGGGCATTCTCCATGGGGATGCTCGGCGGCGAGACCCGTCCTTCGACGGGCTACACGTTCCTGCGCATCCAGCGTTACTGCCGGAGCCTCGCGGAGAGCTTGGAGCGGGACGGGAGCGTTCCCGGGAGCATACATCCGCAACGGCTCAACCTGCTCGACGGCATCTTTTTGCGGTACATGCTGGAGCATCCAGAGAAGCTACCGGAGATCTACGGTCGCATGTTCGCCGGGTTGCAGCCGGAGCCCCTGATCCGCTTTCTTACCGAGCGCAGCTCGCCGGTGGATGAACTGCGCCTCGTTATGGCCTTGCCCAAGATGCCTTTCATCAAGATCGCCGGCCGAATGCTACTCGGGAGCCGAACGGGAGGCTGAGATGGTCGAAGGGTCAGTCCCGGTAGACGCTTCCCGCCGGACGCTGTTTCGGGCGGTGCTCTTACCTTCCTGGACCTCCACGCTCCTTCTGGTTCTGCTCTTCGCCGCCGGGCTGGAGGTCTCCACGCGGTTGCAGTACGTTCCATTTGCCCTGAGCCTGCTCTTCTTCGGGCTGCCGCACGGGGCGGTGGATCACCTGGTTCCCGGCAGGCTCTCGGGAAAGGACGCGTCCGTCCGGTCCATGCTCGGCGTCGTCGCGCTGTACCTTGTTCTCGCCTCGGTGTACCTGGCGCTGTGGTTCACGGTCCCGGCGGCGGCTTTCGCACTGTTCATAGTGCTGACGTGGTTCCACTGGGGACAGGGTGACCTATACTCTCTGCTCGCCCTCGGCCGCGCGGAGTACCTTAGGTCGCCATACCTGTGTCCCCTGACCATCCTCGTCCGCGGCGGGTTGCCGATGCTCGTCCCACTGCTGGCGTTCCCGGAGGTCTATCGTGGGATCGCCGGGAGCATAATCGGGCTGTTCACCCCTGGAGACATCGGGGCGATCTCATGGGTCTTCGAGCCTACGTTTCGGCTCATCGCCGCGCTCCTCTACGCAGCCCTCATGCTCTTTACGCTCGTCCTTGGCTACCGGCGCTCGGGAAAGGGTAGCAGGGGGGCCTTCTGGCTGGACGCCGCCGAAACGGTGATGTTGGCATCTTACTTCTCGCTCGTGCCGCCGGTGCTCGCCGTGGGGATCTACTTCAGTTTGTGGCATGCTCTGCGGCACGTCGCCCGACTGATGCTGCTCGGCAAAGTCTCTGCCGCCGCTCTGCGGCGAGGACGCGCCCTTGCCGCACTCGGGAGCTTCTTCCGGGACGCGGCGCCGCTCACCCTCGCAGCGTTGATGATACTCGGAGGGCTATACTTCGTTGTGCCTGGAGGGGTAGGCGGACCAGATACGCTCTTGGCGCTCTACCTCGTCTTGATCTCCATCCTCACACTTCCGCACGTCGTGATCGTCGCGCTTATGGACCGCCGTCAGGGTATCTGGAAGTGGTGAGATACGTCCCGCTCTTGCTCCTCTTCTTGCTCTACGCGGCATTACTGGCCGGCTGTGGACCCGTGGTCGTAACCGATGGAGGGCCGAAAGAGAAGGGGGCGATTGAGGCGACCGTCACCCGCGTGGTGGATGGTGACACCGTGGAGGTTCGTCCTAGCGTAGACGGTGAGGAAGACGTGCGGCTCACAGGCATCGATACCCCCGAGAAGGCGGGCTCACCGCGTGGAGCCCAGCCGTATGCGCGGGAGGCTTCCCTGTTCGCGCGACGAGAGCTTGAAGGGCGACGGGTCACGTTACGCTTCGGGTCCGAGAAAAAAGACCGTTACGGCCGGGTCCTCGCCTACCTGTATCTGTCCGATGGCTCGATGTTCAACGAGACGCTGGTCGAGGAGGGGTACGCGCAAGTAGCGACCTTCCCGCCGAACGTGCGTTACGTCGGGCGCTTCGAGAAAGCGCAGCGGGTTGCCCGCAGGGCGAAGCGCGGGATCTGGGGTCTTACGAAAAGCCAAGGGTGCCTGCTGACGGACCGTGGAAACGGGATCGGCGGCTGCCGGAACTGATCCAGCGTAGGTCGGGGGTTTGAGGGGCGCAGGGATGGGTATAAGTTCCATCAACGCAAGCCGGTCAAATTTCAGGAGGCGAGAATGCCGGAACGAGTCGAAGCAAGCGTAGACGTAAACGCTCCCGTGGAGCAGGTTTATGACTACTGGGAAACACTTCAGAACCTGCCCAAGTTCATGGTCAATATCGAGGAGGTTCGTGAGACCGGCCCGGATATGACCCACTGGAAGGTCAAGGGGCCGCTCGGCGCGAAAGTGGAGTTCGACGTGCGGACTACCCAGCAGGAGCAGAACAGCGCTCTGGGGTGGAACTCGGTGGAAGGTACCGTGCAGACCTCGGGACAGGTCCGCTTCCGGGAACTCTCTGAAGGGCGCACCCGCGTGGAAACGACGATCAACTACTGGGACCCGCCGGCAGGCAGGGTCGGAGAAGTCGCTTCTCGCATCGTGGCGAACCCAAAGGTCTTGCTGGAGCAGGACTTGCGGAACTTCAAGGAGATCATGGAAGGTACCGCCACCCCGGAGGAGATCCAGGAGCGCACCTCAGCCGCCAGCGCCCAGAGCGGCATCGTGGCCGCACTGACCTCCGGTACCGGACTCCTCGTACTTGGTGGGGCCGTCCTCCTGTACTTCCTGCTCCGCGGACGCGGCGGCAGCTCCTCCAGGAGGAGAGGAAAGAAGTCTCGTATCATCCTGGAGTTCTAAAACCTTCCGATGATCGGCCCTCGAAGGGACCCCTAAAACGGGGTCCCTTCGTTTTTCGTGTCGAAGCTAGAGCGCGTCTATCTTCGCGGCGAGGACGAAATCGCTCTCGGTGAGACCGTCTATCGCGTGGGTAAAGATCGTGATCTCAACCCGTCCCCACCCGAAGCTTATGTCGGGGTGATGTCCCTGTTCTTCGGCTAGTCCACCCACCCGGTTCACGAAACCGAGCGCTTCCCGGAAGTCTCCGAAACGGAACTTTCTGCTCAGGTGGTGACCCTCCACCACGCTCCACCCGGGAACCTCTCGTCCCAACTCTTCCAACTCCGTTCCCGAGAGCGGCGGCGTGTCGCCCCTGCACGGTACGCAAGTTTTATCCGCGAGCTTCGACACTCTTTTCCTCCCGGACGGTCTGCGAGAAGCGCTTCTCGTAGAGTTCTACCGAGTGCCGGACGGCCCCTATAGCTTCTTCCGGTCCCAGAAAGTCCCCGACGCGAACCTCTTTCTGCTCCAACTTCTTGTAGTCCTCGAAGAAGCGTTGCAGTTCCTCCAGCCGATGTCCGGGAAGCTCTTCGAAGTGGTGGTAGGAGCGGTACTCCGGGTCGTCGAGATGGACGCAGATGATCTTCTCGTCGTTCTCTCCGTCGTCCACCATCGGCATCATACCGATGGGCCGCACGCGCAGGATGCTCAATGGAACGACCTGCTCCTGCATCAAGACCAGCATGTCGAGCGGGTCCCCATCGTCGCCGAGCGTCTGGGGAATGAACCCGTAGTTCGCCGGGTAAACGATGGAAGAGTACAGCACCCTATCCACCAGCAAGAGCCCCGTCTCCTTATCCAGCTCGTACTTTACCTTCGAGCCTTTGGGGATCTCGACCAGGGTGTTGAAAAGCTCGGGAGCTTCCGGGCCGATCGGGACATCATGCCAGGGATGGGGCATAAGAACTCCTTTCAAAAAAGTACCGGAGGTCGGGCTCGAACCGACACTCCCCTTTCGGGGAACCGGATTTTGAGTCCGGCGCGTCTACCTATTCCGCCACTCCGGCAGGCAGAGAAGATTATACGCGGTGGGCCGTATAATTCTAGAAAGCTGCTGATCTAATCGAAGTTAAGCGAAGTTAAGCAGGGCGAGAGTGGTCTTCCACGCTCTTAGCCCTGACCGTCTAGTCGATCGTAGAGGGCTTGATCCGCGTAGTCTCCTATTATGAACTCTGCCCCGGCCTCACGGAGCTCGGAGGGCGTAT
>JBBPZT010000222.1:0-10669 GCA_038198625.1 Rubrobacterales bacterium | reverse complement strand
CTATAACCTCCGCCCCGGCCCGGATGTACTCTTCGTGAACCGATGACACCAGCCCCGGATGCGTCAGGTTGGCCCTGGAGTAAGGATGGTCGAAGCCGACCCCACGCTCGTGCAACAGGGTGCCCATGGCGCCGTCGCCGATGAGTATCCGGCTCTCCAGCACGTCTCTAAGGTTGAGATTCAAGGATAAAAACCTCTCTCCGTTTCTTTATAGATCGCACGTGCCCATGCGGGAGAGAGGAGTTCGGCGTTTCTGGTCCGACTCATCTCTCGGAGTCTCCTCCGCGGGAGTTGGCACCTGTCATGAGGCTTGCGCCCCATCGGTTGCCGCGGTTTCGCAGGGCCCGTCCCTCAACCGCTCTCGATGAGCGTTGCGGTTTTGCCGCAACATTTAGCCTCACTATTACACCACGAGCAGGCCCTCATTTCAATTTTCTATAAGAATTAACAAGCCTTACCAAAATGCTGGGGCCAGACGTTGCCCTCTAGTATTGTTATCTGTAGATGAAGGGCGGCTGGGGCTTCCTGGGCCGGTGGCCTTTCAGACGAACCAGGATGTCCCGCGGGTCTCGGGCGGCGCACCCGGCGGCGGCGGCGAGCTTTCGTGGTAGGGAGGTCTCCGCGCGTCGGGAGAAAACGTCGTAGTCCTGTGCTTCGATCCGGTCGAGAATCGCCGCGTATAGCTCGCGTGCTACAGCCACCGGATACCTCCGCCCGCGCGGTATGTAGTCCATCCCCGCGTCGGCGACGGCGTACAATCGCCGGGCACGCTCTATCTCGAAGCGCATCAGGGCGACGAACCTATCGTCCACCACACCTTCACCCAGCTCCTCCTCAGCGTACCCGAAGCGCTCCAGGTCCTCCAGCGGCAGGTAAACGCGGCCCCGCGCCCAGTCTTCCTTGACGTCCCGAAGGAAGTTGGAGAGCTGCATCGCCACACCCAGGGCCTCCGCGTGAAGGTTGGCCCGGGCGTCCGTAACGCCCGCCACCCGGCACATCATCAGCCCGACCACCGCCGCGCTGCCGTAGGTGTACGCTTCCAGGTCCTCGTAGGTCCGGTAGCGGAAGACGTGTGTATCCATCTTCATGCTCTCCAGGAACGCTGCTATGCTCTCCGGCGTTATACCGCACACCCTCACTGTCTCCGCGTAAGCCCGGAGAACGGGGTTGGCTACCTGCTCGCCGTTTACTGCCGCGAGCGTCTCCCGCTCGAAAGCTTCGAGGTTGGTGAGTTGTTCGGAGAGAGGCGTGTTGCCTGGATTGTCCACTATCTCATCGGCGTAGCGCATGAACGCGTACAGCGCGTACACGTGCGGCCGAACCTCCGGCGGGAAGAGACGCGTCGAGAAGTAATAAGTCTTGCTGTGCCCCTTCTGAATATCCCGGCACAACTCGTAGCACTCCGCCAGCGTGAGCCCGGCGTCCCGCAGTCCATTCTCGGTGGGGTTTAGGCGCATTACGAACCGACCTCACGTCCTATCCGCTCGGCCACCAGCTTCGCGCCGATGGTAACCAGCGGCACTCCCGTCCCTGGCCTGGTACTGGCCCCCACGAAGTACAGTCCCTCCACGCTCTCCGAGGCCATCGGCGGCCGGAAGTAGCCGACCTGGAAGATGCCGTGCCCGATCCCAAACGCCGCCCCTTCTTCCAGGTTATAGTCCGCCTGCCAGTCAAGCGGGGTCCGAACTTTCTCGTAGATGGTGTGCTCCCGGATGTTCTCTATCCCGCACCTTTTCTCCAGCAAATCGTAGACTTTTTGCCGGAAAGCCTCGCCGTCCCGCGCCCAGTCCACTTTCGGGCTTATATGCGGCACCGGCACCAGCACGAACAGGCTCTCCATCCCCTCCGGGGCCATCTCCGGGGCGGTGCGTGACGGGACGACAGCGTAGAAAGACGGGTCTTCGGGCAACTCGCGGTTCTGGAAAATAGCGTCAAAGTTTTCCTTGTACCTCGACGAGAGGTAGAAGTTGTGGTGGAGCATCTGATCCAGCTTGTGGTCTATGCCCAGATAAAGCATAAACGCCGAAGCGGTGTACTCTAGCTTCTCGCGCTTCCTACGCCCCCTGAAGTCCGCGTTCGCGGAGTTGGGCAAGAGCGAGCGGTAGGCGTATGGCAGGTCGGCGTTGGCGAGGACGGCGTCGGCTTCTATCTGCTCGCCGTTCACGCGTATACCGTTTGTCTTGCCTTTCGAGACGACTATCTCCTCGACCGGGCTGTTCAGGTGAATCCTTACGCCAAGCTCGTTCGCCAGCTTTTCCATCGCCCGGATCAGGTTGTACATCCCGCCTTCGGGAAACCAGAGACCGTCTTCGGCTAGCTCCGTATAGGGGAGTAGCGAGTAAACGGCTGGGGCGCGGAAAGGAGAGAGGCCGAGATACATCGTCTGGAGGCTGAACGCCTGGCGGAGTTTCTCGGTCTTGAAGAACTTCGAGACGGCCCGGTAGTAGTTATTGACCGCCTTGGTCTTGAGCAGCAACCGCAGGCTACGGGGAGAGAAGAAGTCGCGGGCGCCCTTGAAGTCCCGCTCGACAAACTCGCTACGTCCGAGACGATATTTGTAGCTGGCATCTTCCAGGAAGCGGTAGAAGCTGGGCGTAACACCTGGTTCGATACGCTCCAGCTCACGGATCAACTCCGGCAAAGTCCGCCGGATCGTCAACGAATCTCCATCCCCGAACGTAACCCTGTAGTTAGAGTCGAGTGGTATGAGGTTCAAGTAATCGTCGAGGTCTCGTCCGGCGAAGCGGAAGAGGTCTTTATAAGTGTCTGTCATCAGGAGCAGCGAGGGACCCGTGTCGAAGGTAAAGCCGTTGCCCTGGAGGTGGCCTACCCGTCCGCCGGGCTGGTCGTTCTTCTCGAAGACGTCTACCTCGAAGCCCATTGCGCCGAGTCGGATCGCCGCCGCCAGGCCGCCCATCCCGGCTCCCACCACCGCTACGCGCTTCTTCTGCGTCGTCGCCAAACGCCCATCTTCCTTCCGTGAGGTGCAAGGGTATAGTGAGTATACGATCATGATGCTAACAGAGTGCGGTTTGAGGGCGGGTAAAGGAGCTTACAGGGGTTTTGGAGAGTGCGGGGCAGAGCGTGGAACCGAATGCGGAGCCGGGAGTAGTGTTGAAGAAGCGTGGCGTGCTCCGGTTACGGTCGGGGCATCCGTGGGTCTATCGTTCGGACGTGGCCGAGGCTGAAGGAGAGGCTGGAGATGTGGTTCGCGTCACCGACCGGCGAGGGAGTTTTCTCGGGCGGGCGTTCTACAATCCGCGAAGTGAGATCTCCATCCGTCTCGCCGAGCGCCGCGACGAGCCGATAGACGAAGCCTGGTTCCGCTCCAGGATAGAGCGGGCCGTCGCTTACCGCGATTCTCTACGCATAGATGGCGACGCCTACCGCCTCCTGCACGCTGAAGCCGACGGCGTTCCGGGCCTCATAGTCGACAAGTATAGAGACTACATCGTCTTGCAGGTCGGGACGGCGGCCGTCGAGAGGCGGCTCGAATGGGTGGTCGGAGCGTTACGAGATTTGCTCTTTCCAAAGGGCGTACTGCTCCGTGCCGATGTAGCTTCTCGAAAGCGCGAGGGGCTCGACACGACGGTCCGCGTACTCTATGGCGAGGTGCCGGAGATGGTCGTCGTCCGTGAAGGTTCCGTGAGCTACAGGGCGGACCTGTGGCGAGGACAAAAGACCGGCGCGTTCCTGGATCAACGCGAAAACCACCTCGCCGCCGGACGTTACGCTTCCGGCAGGGTTCTGGACGTTTTTTCCTATACGGGCGGCTTCGCTTTGCACGCCGCCGGGAGCGCGGAGACGGTCGAGGCCGTTGACTCCAGTGGCCCGGCCCTCGAATCCGCCCGCGCCAACGCGGAGTTAAACGGCGTCGGGAACGTGACTTTCACGCGGGCGAGCGCGTTCGATCTTCTGCGCGAGCGCTCCGATGCGGGGGAGAGGTACGGGACCGTGATCCTGGACCCTCCAGCCTTCGCCAAAACCAGGCGAGATCTCCCGGCCGCGCGCCGGGCCTACAAGGAGATAAACCTGCGGGCGATGAAGCTGCTCTCTCCAGGAGGCATCCTTATAACTTGCTCCTGCTCACACCACCTCTCGCGCGAGATGTTCGAGGAGACTCTGCGCTCCGCTGCTGCCGACGCGGGGAAGACCGTGCTGGTGTGTGAGTGGCGCGGCCAGGCCCAGGACCACCCGGAGATACTCACGGTCCCCGAGACCCGCTACCTAAAGTGCGCCGTGCTGGAATGCGTCTAGGCAGGTCTTCCGAGACGGATCACGGTTACCGTGGGAACTTTCTTTGTAGCTCGTCCATAGACTGCGCCCGGTCGAACACGAACGGCCCGAGTTCATCGTGTCGCCAGCGTCTCCGGCGCGGCTGCTCGAAGTCGCTCCAGATCACCGTGTCTTCCCGAACCGCTATCTCGACCAGTAAGGGCCAGCAGCCCACGTCTCCACAGGTGCAGCCGAGAACGACGAGCTTGCCCCTGGGTTCATCGAACTCGTAGGATTCTGTTGGCTCGCCGAGCAGGCGACGTGAGGGCAAGAAGACGTCCTCTGGCGGGAGTCCTGCGTAGTCTCCGGCCAGGGCGGGACGTCCTTCTCGTCGGGCGAACGGCAACTCGACCTCTCGCACGACTTCGCGGAGGTCACGTCCGTTTACGAAGACCTCGACCGCGTCGACGACACCGTTTGCTGGATCGTCCCTTTCTCCGACTTCGAGGCGCAGCTCGTCCATTGCTTGAGTATAGGCTAACTACTCGTACTGGACGGCCTCGACGATGTTGGTTCGGGCTGCGGCTCGGGCGGGAATGAGCCCGGCGAAGACGCCGATGACGAGGCCCGAGGCGAGGGCGGTGAGTGCGGGGATGGTCGGGTAGTAGAAGCTGACGTCGAAGCCGCCGGCCCCGGAGCCGAGGACGAAGAGGTAGCCGAGGGCGGAGCCGACCACCACCCCGATCAGGCACCCGATGAGGCTTATGATTATCCCTTCGTCCACTATGAGGCGGCCGATCTGGAACCTCGTCGTGCCGATGGCTCTAAGGACCCCGATCTCCCTGGTCCGCTCGAAGACGCTCATCGAGAGCGTGTTGACCACCCCGAAGGCCGAGACGGCCACCGAGACGCCCATGATCGCATAGAAAAAGACGTACTGACGGTTGAAGTTGTCTTCGATCTTGGCTTTCCATCCGGCGTTGGAGTAGAGCGAAAACTGCGGATAACTTTTGAGTATTTTCTCTACCTTGTTTGAGATCTCCTCTCGGTCGGAGCCGGGCTTCGCCTTTATAGCCAGAAAACCAGCCTCCTTCTCCCCAAAGTCTTTGGCCAGCGTGTTCCTGGAAAGGTAGACGCCCGCACCGCCACCCAGAACATCATTGTCGAGAATTCCAGCCACCCGGTAACTCTTTCCCCCCGTTGGGCTCGGAAGCTTTATCTTCGACCCGACCTTGAGCTTGCGCGACCCGGCGAGCTGCTTGCCGACGATGGCCTCGCCGTCCTGGAGCTTCGAGAACGCGTCGCGGCTTCTGGTTCCACTACCGGTGGCGTAGTTCATGCGGAAGATCTCCGGGTAGCTCTTGTCCACCCCGAAGACGAGGGCCAGGTTTACGCCGCTCTGCTGGATGCTCAGGCCGACGGAGGTCGTCTTCTGGACTCCGGGAACTTTCGCGACTTTCTTGGCTAGCTTGGGCGAGAAGGTTACGTTCGAGTTCTGGTTGGAGGGTTGAACGACGTAGTCGGCGCCGAGTGAGTTTTGGAGAAAGGCGCGGATCGAGCCTAGCACGCTCCCACCCAAGGCCGAGAACGCGATGACGAGCGAGATGCCGACCATAAGCGCCGCTGCGGTCAGGGCTGTACGTCCCCGGTTGCGGGTGGCGTTGAGGGCGGCCATCCTTCCCTCTACTCCCAGAAGCAGCCGTAGCAAGGGATAGAAGAGGATCGCCAGCGGTTTTACCAGCGCCGGTATTATCAGGGAGACGCCGAGGAACGTCCCGATCACGCCCGCTATCCCGGAGGCGTAGACGAGACCTTGAAGGTTGGTCGAAAGGTTTTTCGCCAGGTGGTAGACCCACGGCGCCCCGATCCCGACGAGCGTGACCCCGATCACCGGAGAGAGCCACGATAAGGTGCGCTTCCTACCGTCCACCGGCTGTCCGGCTGCCC
Source organism: Rubrobacterales bacterium (assembly GCA_038198625.1). GTDB lineage: Bacteria > Actinomycetota > Rubrobacteria > Rubrobacterales > Rubrobacteraceae > JBBPZK01. The sequence goes on along the minus strand of JBBPZT010000222.1, from coordinate 4,507 downwards.
TGGCGCGCATCGCCTCCACCGGGCTAACCCCGCCCGCCCGCAGCGCGGGGTAGAGGGCGGCGAGCGCCGTTATGAAGATCCCGACGATGATCGCCGCCACCAGCGCGAAAGGCGAGAAAGAGAGGCTCGTGACCCGGAAGAGGAAAGCCTTGCCGAACAAGTAGACCAGCCCGCGCGCCATCCCGTAGCCGAGTAGCACCCCTACCGCCGATCCGGCAACGCCGAGGATGACGGCTTCGATGACCACCGAGCGGGCGATCATGGTACGTGTGGAGCCGAGTGCGCGGAGCATCCCGAGTTCCCGGGTCCTCTCCAGGACGGTCATCGAGAGGGCGTTGAAGACTAGAAACGCGCCGACGAAAAGCGAGGTGCCGGCGAAAAAGAGCAGCGCTATCCTGAACCCCTGGAACTGACGGTTTACCTGGGAGGTCCGGGTAGAGGAGCGTTCCGCGTGCAAACCTTTACCTATGTCCCGGTTGAGTGCTTTCTTGAGGCCGACGACCCCACCCTCGTTTTTCGCCCCCACCGCGATCCCGGAAATTTTGCCGGGTTCGTTGAACGCTTTCTGAGCGTAGGGCAATGGTGTCATGCCGAATGCGATTCCCCCGAAGGAGCCACCCGGTATCCGCAACAGTCCCACTAACTTCAGCTTCTCCGGACCTCCGGGCGTCCCGACGTTTACCTTGTCACCTAGTTTTAGTCCCGCCGACTCGGCGGTCCCCTGGTCCAGGGTCAACTCCTCGCCGCTTTTCGGGTACCGGCCCGTCACGAGCCCGAAGCCAGTAGCCAGGGACGCCGACTGTGGCTCGACCCCGAAGAGTCGCATACTACTCACCTCAGGCAAGCCACCTTTCTGTTTCTCCTTGCCGATGATCGAAGCCGGCAAGGAGAGCCGTGGGGCCACGGAGGAAACTCCGGGCACTCTCCTCACCTTCTTCACCACACCCTCGCTGAAAGTGCCGCTCCCTCCCGCCGCCGTGATGGTCAGGTCCGCCGCCCCATAAGCCTTCGAGAACAGCGTGCTGAAAGTGCTCGACATAGTGTTGGAGAGCGTCAATACTCCGAAGACGATGCCGACCCCGAGCACGATGCCGACCAGCGTGAGCAGCGTGCGCTGCGGCCGGGCCCCCAAGTTGCGCAGGCTGAGGCCGGAGAAGCGCCGGAGCTTCATACCCTTCTAACCATCATCGGGAACGAGACGCCTTCGTTACTGGTAAAGGTCTCCACCCGCCGGAACCCGGCGCGCTCGTAGACCCGGATCGCGCGTTTTTCAAAAGTCGCCACCACGAGCCCGGCGCGCGCTTCGACACCGAAACAGAAAAAGCCGACCAGATCACCATGCTGGATAGTCCAGCATGGTGATTTTGACCGCGTTCCGATTCGAGCAACTCCTCCAGGTCATCGGCGGCGCTGCTCTATCCCGCTGATTCAAGGGTCTTGATGCGTTCGAGGATTCTGTCCGGGTCCGGGTTGCGGTCCTCGTCGACTACCCGGCCGTCGGAGAGGAAGACCACCCGGTCGGCGTTCGAGGCGGCGCGGGCGTCGTGGGTGACTATGATGATGGTCTGTCCGTAGCGTGTGGCCGACTCGCGCAGCAACTCCAGGATGTCCGCGCTCGTCTTCGAGTCGAGGTTTCCGGTCGGCTCGTCCGCCAGGATTATGTTCGGGTTACGGATCAGGGCGCGGGCGACGGCGACCCGCTGCTGCTCGCCGCCCGAGAGCTCGTCCGGCCGATGGTCCCGCCTACCGGAGAGGCCCACTAGAGCCAGGATCTCATCTAGCCTACCCGCGTACTTCCCGACTTTCTCTCCCGAGATGAGCGTTGGAAGCAGCACGTTCTCCTCGGCCGTGAGTGTGGGGATCAGGTTGAAGAACTGGAAGACGAAGCCCATGCGGTCCCGCCGGAGGAGCGTTAGCTTCTTGTCCGAGAGACCGGAGAGCTCGACCCCCCCGACGGCCACCCATCCCGAAGTCGGCCTGTCGAGCCCTCCGAGTATGTGGAGCAGCGTGCTTTTGCCCGACCCGGACTGGCCCATAATCGCCGCGAATTCCCCGACCGGAAACTCCAGCGAGATACCTTTTAATGCCTGCACCGCCGTCGAGCCGTCGCCGTGAACCTTTCTCAGGTCCGCTGTTTCGACAGCGATGTCCGTCTTTCTCTCCACGGAAGCAAGTATACCTGTCTCCAGGTGTCCACTGAAAGGTGGAGGACAGGATACGGTTTGTAACAAGCCCTGCCCGCTGCTAAACTACTTTGGCAAACAATCAGGCCCCTGCTTCTCCGAAAGCATCCAGCTCAGGAGAAGCCGATACCAGACCAGAGGAGGCAACAATCGACACTTATGAAGCCATGCTCATAGTAATCCCGGAGCTCGATGAGGAGCAGGTCGAGAGCACCGTCGGGCGTTTCAGGACGGTTATCGAACGGACCGGTGGCGAGGCCGGGGAGTTGAACCAGTGGGGCCGCAGGAGGCTCGCCTACGAGATAGACCACCGTACAGACGGTTTCTACGCGGTCATGAAGTTCACCGCCGGGGAGCGGACGCTCGTCGAGCTCAAGCGTATCCTGCGCGTCTCCGACGACATCCTGCGACACATGATCGTCAAGTTGCCGCCGAACTACGCGGAGAAAACACTGGAGGAGCCCGCCGAGGACGACGCCGCCCTATCAGTATCGGAGTAAGAGCAAAAAGCAGCCGAAGAAGGGACTAGAGGAGGTCACTAGATGGGTCGTAGAAGGGAAAGCTCTTCTCGTGGAGCGCGCCCGGTAAAGAAGAAGCCGTGCGTGTTCTGCAAAGAAAACATCACTTACGTTGACTACAAGGACTACAACACGCTGAGGCGCTTCATCTCGGATCGCGGCAAGGTCCGGGCTCGAAGGGTAACGAGCCTGTGCCCCCAGCATCAGCGGGAGGCGGCCAGTGCGATCAAGCGCGCCCGTGAGATGGCCCTCCTGCCTTACGTGGTGGGGAGGTAGAAAGTGCAAGTAATACTGAAACAAGACGTTGACAAGATCGGCCAGCGGGGCGACATCGTAGACGTGAGCCGCGGCTACGTCCGTAACTTCCTCGTGCCCCGCGACCTCGCCGAGGTCGCGACCCCCTCGAAGATGGAGGAGGCCCTCCGCCGGATGGAGGAGGCCGAGGAGCGTAACCGCCGGATGGCCGAACGCGCCGGCGAGATCGCCGAGATCCTCAACAAGAGCGTCATAACCATCGAGGCCCGTACCGGCGAGGATGAGAGGCTCTTCGGCTCCGTAACCGCCGCCAACGTCGCTGACGCCGTCGAGAAAGCCCGCGGCGTGCGTCTCGACCGGAGGCGCATCCGGCTCTCGGAACCGATAAAGTCCCTCGGGACCCACCAGGTACCCGTCCAGGTGCACGGTGATGTCGAAGCGAACGTCAAAGTGATCGTCGTTCCGAAGCTCTAAAGTCAGCGTAAAGCTGCGCTTCAGGTTTAGATGAAACCTTATATAGAAGGTAAAGGATCCCGCTTGTGCCGAGGCCCTTTTTGGTTCATCCTTATAGGATGGAGCGTCGGGGGAGAATAAGGGGCGTACAGAGCGGGCCGGATGCTGTTCGGGTACCGCCGCACGACCTGGACGCGGAGCGGGCGGTGATCGGGGCGATGCTCGTTTCCGAGAGCGCGGTTGCGGTGGTCGCGGAGACTCTCGCGGCGGAGGATTTTTACTCGGAGACGCACCGGGTGTTGTACGGGGCGATGATGCGCCTGTATTCGCGGGGGGACCCGATAGACCAGCTCACGCTCACCAACGAGTTGAGGAGCGTCAACGAGTTCGACCGGATCGGGGGTCGCGCTTACGTCTTCCAACTGGTCGAGAGCGTGCCGACGGCGGCGAACGCCGCCCGCTACGCCGAGATAGTACGTTCGAGGGCTCTACTGCGGGCGATTATAGACGCCGGCAGCCGCATCTCCGAGGATGCTTTTCAGGAGCCGGATGACGTGAGCCAGACGCTCGACTCAGCCGAGCAGCTCATCTACAGTGTCTCCAACCGGAAGCTCCGGGAGCAACTTGCCCCGGTCTCTGAACTGGCGCCGGGCGCTTTGGAGATGATCCAGAAGCTCTACGAGTCCGAAGGTGAGGTAACGGGGGTAGAGGCGGGCTTCGAGGACCTCGACCGGCTCACGACCGGCTTCCACAAGAGCGACCTGGTGGTACTCGCCGCGAGGCCAGCTATGGGAAAAACCGCCTTTGCATTGAATGCAATATGGCACGCTTCGGTGAGTCAGAGCTTGCCGGTGGCGATCTTCTCTCTTGAGATGAGTAAGGAACAGCTCGTCCAGCGGCTCATCTCCCAGACGACCCGCATCCCTTCTCAGGACTTGAGAAGCGGAAATGTCAAGTCTGAAGACTGGCCGAAGCTGGTACGCGGGGTGGCGGAGGTAAGCCGCGCTCCGATCTGGATAGACGATACGGCGGGCGTGACGCTCATGGAGATACGGGCGAAAGTCAGGAGACTCGCTAGCAAGCTACTCACCCAGGGCG
>JBBPZT010000221.1:0-5438 GCA_038198625.1 Rubrobacterales bacterium | reverse complement strand
GCTATGGCGTTTACAGTGATACCGTGGTGCGCCCAACTCGTCGCCAGATCCCGGGTCATGGAGATGATGGCGCCCTTGCTGGAGTTGTAGCCGATGGTCTGCATATAGTCAGGGTGCCCACCGACGAGGCCGGCCACCGAGGAGATGTTGATAATGTTCCCGCCGCTGCCGCGTTCGATCATACGACGCCCGACCGCCTGCGCCATAACGAAAGTCCCGCGAACGTTGACGGCTACCACCTGGTCGAACTTTTCCAGCGGCATTTCGGCCGCCGGGGCGCCCCACGTAGCCCCGCTGTTGTTGACGAGGATATCGGCTCCCCCGAAACTTTCTTCCGCCGCCGCGACGACTCCTTCCACGCTCTCGGGCTCGGTTACGTCGCATTCCAGAGCTATAGCCTGCCCGCCACGAGCCTCTATCTCCCGACGCACCTCTTCGAGAGGTTCTTTCTTGCGGGCGCAGAGTACGACGTTTGCCCCCGCGTCGGAGAGAGCCTCGGCCATGTAGCGTCCGAGACCGCGCCCGCCACCGGTCACGATAGCCGTCCTGCTATCGAGCCGGAAGAGATCCAGGGTGTTCAACTCGTCACCAACCTCTCTAACTAGGCGAGGGCGGCTGGGATTCCACTGCCCCAGAACCCGCCGCCGTCTTCTCCCGCTCTTCATCAGCCAGTACCCTTCGAAGGAGCTTGCCCACCGCGCTCTTGGGCAACTCGTCCCTAAACTCGATCGCCTTCGGGATCTTGTACGGCGCGAGCCGCTCCTTGCAGAAAGCGAGGATTTCCTCCTCGCTTGTGTCACTATTTTGCTTCTTTACCACAAAGGCTTTGGCGGTCTCTCCCCTATATTCATCGGGGATACCGACCGCGACCGCTTCCGCGACGTCGGGGTGCTCGAAGAGGACTTCTTCGATCTCGCGTGGATAGACATTGTAGCCACCCGCGACGATCATATCCTTCTTCCGGTCGACGATGTAGAAGTACCCATCCTCGTCTATCCGGGCTACGTCTCCGGTATAGAGCCAGCCGTCTTTTAGGGTGCCGGCGGTCTCATCGGGCATGTTCCAGTAGCCTTTCATAATCTGGGGGCCTTTGATGACCAGCTCCCCGCTCTCGCCCACCGGCATCTCCCGCGCGTCGTCGTCCACACTCATTATCTTGCAGTGGGTGCTCGGGATCGGCACGCCGATGCTACCTTCCCTTCCGTGCCCGATGAAAGGTGGGTTGTTGTGCGTCACGGGCGACGCTTCGGAGAGCCCGTAGCCCTCGAACAGCGGCCGTCCGGCCTTATCCTCGAAGGAGCGGAGCAAGTTTACCGGAAGGGAGGCGCCGCCGGAGTTGAAGATCTCAACCCGATCGAAGCCGTACTCTTTGAGGTCTTCTCCACTGCTCACGAGCGCCATGTACATCGTCGGTACCCCGGAGAGCATCGTCGGTTCCTCCTCTCTGACCAGCTCCAGAACCTGCCGCACGTCGAAGCGGGAAATGAGGAGTTGGTCGAGGCCCTGGACGAGACCGAAGATCATCACGCACGTCAGACCGTAGATGTGGAAGAAGGGCAAAACGCCTATTATCTTCTGGTTTTCCTCGAAAGCCGAGGAGTCGGCCAGGAAGATCTCCAGCGTCTGGTGGACATTCGCGATGAGGTTACGGTGGGTCAGCATCGCCCCCTTCGAGACACCCGTGGTCCCACCCGTGTACTGGAGAACCGCTACATCCTCGGCCGGGTCTATCTCGACCTCCAGGGCCGACTCCGCGTCCGTCCCGACGAGCTCGTCGAAACTACGGTGCCCCTCGTCGAGCCCATCGGGTTCGCCCTGGAAGTCCACTACCACGACGTTGCGGAGCCCCGTATCGGGCAGGATAGCCTTGACACGGGGGTACATGTCCGCGTAGACGACGATCGTTTCGGCGCCGGAGTCGTTGACGATGTGCTCGATCTCGCGCTCGACGTACATAGGGTTGAGCTGGGTGACTATGGCCCCGAGCCTGACGGTCGCGAAGAAGCTCACGACGTACTGCGGACAGTTCGGAAGCATCAGGGCGACCCGGTCTCCTTTGCCAATCGCACTCGCCGCGAACGCCGCCGCCACTCTTTCCACCATTGCTTCGAGCCGGGAAAACGAAATGTTCGTCCCAAAGAAAGTCAGCGCGGTCTTCTCCCGATGCTCCTCGACCGCTCTAACCAGGAGGTCGTGTAACGACCCCGAAGGAACCTCGATCTCCGGTTCCACGTAGCCCTCGTATACTCCTAGCCAGGGTTTCTCCATGCTAGACAATGCCGCCTCCTCACACGCCGCCGGTTCCACTAAGCCCGGCTCTCAAATTCCCTTTTCTTGCCTATCTACACAAAGAGTATAAGCGAAACTCTCAGCCCGAACCGGGCCCACCCGATCCCTGCGCGTGTCGGCGGGCGTCGCTCGAACATCGAGTAGTGACGAGCAAACAACGTGGAGATAAACTCAACGAGTCCGTGTAAGGAGGTGGTTGTCTCCAACGAGCCTCAACGAACCCTCTCAAACGCCTCCGCTAGTTCGTCGAGCTTCTCTATTGTCTCGCGTTCGGGCATGCTCGGGAGGTTGAGCAGCACCCGTTCGATGCCGAGGTCCGCGTAGCCTTGGAGGTTCTCCGGGGTACCGCCAAAGACCGTCACCGGCACTTCCCGGCCTGCCTGCTCGTTTAGCTTACCGATCATGGTCGCGAGCTTGTCTGGTAGGAGACCATTGGCTAGCCACGCGTCGCCGAACTTCGCGACGCGTCCGAACGCAGCCTGGCCGCCGCCGACGTAGATCGGGACGTGCGGCTTCTGGACGGGCTTGGGCCGGGAGAAGATCGAGTCGAAGTCCACGAACTCGCCATGGTACTCGGCTTCTTCCTTCGTCCAGATCTCACGCATCGCCGCGAGTTGCTCGTCCACGAGCCTGCCGCGGGTCTTCGGGTCCGTCCCGTGGTTTTCCATCTCCTCACGGTTCCAGCCAACCCCGACCCCGAAGATGAACCTTCCGCCGGAGACGAGGTCGAGGCTCGCCACCTCCTTGGCAGTGGTGATAGCGTCGCGCTCCATGAGCAACGTCACGCCGGTCCCGAGCAACAAGTCCTTCGTAGTCATCGCCATGGCCGTCAGCGCGACGAACGGGTCGAGCGTCTTGTAATACTTCTCCGGAAGCTCCCCACCTCCAGGGTACGGCGTCTTGCGGCTCGCCGGAATGTGCGTGTGCTCGGCGAGGAAGACGGAATCGAAGCCGCGCTTTTCGATCTCGCCGCCGAGGGTTCCGGATGCTATCGCGTCGGCTGTGACGAAAGTAGAGATGCCGACTTTCATCTTTCTAACCCTCCTGCTCGGTCGGGCGGATGAGGACTTCGTTGATCGCGACGTGACGGGGCCGGGTGACGATGTAGACGACCGCATCGGCGATATCCTCGGCCTCTAGCATCTCGATGTCGGCGAAGCGAGAGAGGGCCTGCTCCCGGATCTCATCGCGCAAGTGGCTCGAAAGCTCTGTGGCGACGGCTCCCGGCTCGACGAGCGAAACTCGTACGTGCCTGCCGGTGACCTCCTGGCGCAAAGACTCGCTGAACCCTCCGACGCCGAACTTCGTCAGGTTGTAGACTCCAGATCCGCTCCTTGCGCGGCGTCCGGCGACGGAGGAGGTGTTGATGAGATCCGCGACCCTTCTCGGAGAGTCCTCGGCGGCCTTTAGAAGATGCGCCAACGCAGCGTGGGCGACATACAGCAGGCCCTTGACGTTTATGTCCACCATCCTGTCCCACTCTTCGACGGACGCGTCCTCAGCCGGACCGAGCAACATCACACCCGCGTTGTTGAAGACCGTATCGAGGCGCCCGAGTTCTGAAACGGTCTGCTCCACGGCCGATACAGCCTGCTCCCGGTCGGCGATGTCCGCCTCTATGACGAGCGCCTTACCGCCATCCTGCTCTATCTCCTTCGCGAGGCTCTCCAGCCTGTCCTTGCGACGGGCGACGACGGCTACCGCCGCACCCTGACGAGCAAGCGCCTTCGCGGCCGCCTCACCGATGCCGCTGCTTGCACCCGTTACGAGCGCGACCGTCCCATCCAGTCTCTCCGCCATTTTTACAGCTCCTTTTCGATTGGAAAATCCGTCGAATATCTATCTTTCCCGATGTACATGAAGCTCAACCGGCTCCCGCGCACTTCGGCCAGCAGGCTTAATGACCGCCTTCGGCCGTCCGCCGGTCCCGTTGCATCAGAAGACCGCCAGACTCTAAACGATAGCGTTGCCCTTCTTCTCGAAGACCCGGAACGCTCCTGTTCCCATGGCAACCAGGCTGCCATCAGCACCGTAGACTTTCGCCTCGGCGGTCGCAGTCCGGCGGGTGCGGTGGACGACCTCACTGTGGCAGGTTATGCGACCCTCGTTCACGGCCCCGAGGAAGTGTACGTTCATCTCTATCGTGGCCGTCCTGACACCGACCAACGCCAGCACCGAGAGGCCCATCGCGTTGTCTATGAGCGAGGCGTAGACACCGCCGTGCAGCGTCCCCGCCCCGTTTAAGTGGACGTCCTCGACGTCTATGTACACGACCGACTTTCCCGGATCTACCTCCTCGACCTTCGCACCGATGTGCTTGGAGAACGTGACCTCTTCGTTGAAGTAATGAGCCAGGGTCTTCAGTTGCTCTTCGTCCATCGCCACTCCTATCCATCCGAAAGCTTCCCGACGAAGACTATACGAGCCGCAGCCAGTCAGCCACCATAGAGGAAGAACCCAACCTCGCCGGAGGCCACGACGTCTTCTCCTCGCCTCGCGTAGACCTCGAAGGAGTACAGGGTTCCCTTTTCGAGTTCCTCGATTCCGTTTAATTGTCCGCCCACCCGCAACACATTTTCCAGGAAGACCATCCCCGAGAAGCGGCTCCTGAAGGTCTTTACATAGCCGTGCTCCAGATGAGGCGAGAACAAGAGGCCCATCGTGGCGACAGTCAGCATCCCGTGGGCTATGACGCCGGGCAGACCGGCCTCTTCTGCGGCGGCATCTACGGTGTGGATCGGGTTGTAGTCTCCGGAAGCCCCAGCGTACTTGATGAGCTGCAACCGCGTCACCGGCGGCAGCGTCTGCTCCTCCAGCTCTTCTCCGACGCTCCAGCCCGGACGGCTCACGCTTCTATCACCTTCCTCACGGCTTCGGTGACGACCACGATATCGTTCATGGTGAAGACTCGTTCTCCTGCCGGACTCTCGCCGGTGCGCTCGAAGAGGAGGAAGCCGAGCAGGCCACGGCGGCTCTGTTTGTCGTAAGAGTCTTTCAGTTCCATGCGACAGAGGAGACCTTCCCCGACGAGAATGGGCCGCTCGTAAACGATATCGAACTCGCCGTGGATCATACCCGACCCCGGCAACCTCAAGCCTTCTATCTCCCCGTAGTCGAAGGTGCGCGGGAAGGTCGGCGGCGCGAGCAGG
>JBBPZT010000220.1:0-8514 GCA_038198625.1 Rubrobacterales bacterium | reverse complement strand
TGCTCGCCGCAGGTGAGTTCCGGGAGCTGATCCGCTCCCGACCCTGGAGGCGAGAGCGGTGCTGGAAAGACAGGTGGTACCAGTACGCCGTCTGTGAGAAGGGTTCTGGCTGAACAGGAGCATGTCTCAGCCAGCAAAGACCCCGCGCCTCCGGTTCCCATCGGTCACCGAACGTTACGCGAACCTCGTCGCCGTGACCTTGCTCGTCGTCCTCACCCTGGTCGCCGAGTGGAACATCCTGAACCCAAGGACCCTCGTCGGGACGGATGCCGTCACCCAGTTCTATCCCTGGTACTCCTTCCTCGGGGAGACGCTGCGCTCCGGCGAACTGCCAGGGTGGAATCCGTATCAGTTCTCGGGCACGCCTTTCGCCGCCGACCCGCTGTCCGGCTGGACCTACCTGCCGGCGATGCTGTTCTTTACACTCCTGCCACTCGCGACCGCCGCAAAGGCCTACCTGTTCTTCCATTCGCTCCTGGCAGGACTTGGCGTGTACGCCCTGGCGCGGGCGCTCCGGATGAACGTGGCGGGGGCGGCGCTGGCGGCGGTCGCCTACGAGTACGCGGGTTATGTCTACGTGCGGAACACTTGCTGCTTCGCTTTCGTTAGCGTCGTCGCGTGGCTTCCGCTCACGATCCTGGGGGCGGAGATGGCGATCCGGAGCCCGCGCTGGCTGCAACGGGGCCTGTGGTGGGGCGTATCGGGATTGGCGCTCAGCCAGATCCTGGCTTCCTGGCTCGGGCAGGGCTCTTACTACGCTCTGCTCGCGCTTGGCGGGTACGTAGCTTACCGGACGCTCTTGTTCCCACCGGATAACATCAGAGGCTTCTGGAGGAGGATCTCCGGGCTCTTTCTGCACGGCGCCGCAGTGCTCATCTTCGGATTCGGGCTCGCCGCAGCGGGTGTCCTGCCCCGTCTGGAGTACAACTCTCTCTCGAACCTGTCCGGCGGCTACCCGGAAGACTCTACGGGCAAAGGCTTCCACTTTATCGGCGGGTGGAACGCCAGTGACTGGAAGCAGTTGTACGTCTCTCCCGATTTCTTCTACATCGGCGCCGCAGTCCTGGCGCTGGCGCTCGTGGCGCCTCTGGTAGCCCGCAAGAGATTCGGGGTTCCCTACTTCGCGGCGCTCGCCCTCGCGGCGCTAACCCTCTCGGGCAAGGCGATAACGCCACTTCACTCTGTGTTGTACCTGCTGCCCAGCTTCGAGAACCTGCAACCCCACTATACCGAACGGGCGCTGGTGGTCTTCTACCTCGGCGCGGCACTGCTCGCGGGCGCCACGGTGAGCGGTTTGGGCGAGTACGCGAGGAGGACGCCGTCCCTGATCTTCCTACCCATCCTCGCCGGTGTCTTTATCGTAACCAGGAGCACGCTAGTCCCTCCGATCAAGGCCCCCGAGGTTCCCACTGATGCGGGACTGTGGGAGGCTCCCATGCCCTTCCTGCTAAAGAGCGGCGTAGCGATTTTGCCGGGCGCCCTGATCGTATTGGTCTTCGTCCTAATGATGGTGGCGGCTTACGCCCTGTTCCCACCCCGTCCGGTTGTGTGGCGCGGCCTGGCCGCGGCGCTGCTGGTGGCTGCGATCTTCGTCGACTTGCACTCGGCGGGCCGCGCCGCCATGAAGAGCCACGCGGAGAAGAGTGTCAAGGACAAGATAGTAAGAAAGGACCTCGCCACGTACTACACTCCCACGGGCGCCGCCACCTTCCTGCGCTCCAAGGGCGAAGGACAATACCGGTACTTCGCCTATAACCCCGGAGGTTTCTACACACGCTTTACGCGACCCGAGATCCGTGCGCTTGAGGCGGAGAACAGGGCCACCGCGTTCGGACTGCAGAGCACCCAAGGCTACAATGCGGTCCGCCTCGCCACCTACGACGAGTACCTCAAAGCCCTGAACAGGCAACCGCAGAACTACCACGGGGCCAATATCCTGCCCTCGGGGTTTGGCTCCCCATTGCTCGACCTTCTCAACATCCGCTACGTCACGGTGCCAATAAACATCAGTCCGAACGGCGTGAACGCCCTCGGGGCTCTGGGTCGAGGACTCCCGATCGTCTACAGGAATAGCCGGGTCGTGGTGCTCGAAAACAAAGATGCCCTGCCGCGGACCTGGATCGTCCACTCCGCCCGGCAGGTGAAACCGGAGAAGGCACTCGGATTGCTTGGTTCCGGCGATGTAGACCCCCGGGAGACAGCGCTGCTGGAGAGCAAGCCACCGTCCCTCGGCCGTTCAGACAACGCTTCGGCGGATCAGTCTACCCTGACGAGCTACGGGGCGAACGACATCAAGCTCCGGACCACCACCGGGGCGAAGGGCCTACTCATGTTGAGCGAGGTGTACTATCCGGCCTGGAAAGCTTACGTTGACGGGAAACCCGTGCCCCTCTACCGTGCCGACCAACTGCTGCGGGCGGTCCCGGTGCCGGCCGGCAAACACGAGGTGGAGTTGCGCTACGAATCCCGGTCGTTACGCCTCGGCCTGGCGATCTCCCTGCTAACCTCTCTGGCGCTCGTCGCGGTGCTTGTCGCCCTGGTCGTCTCCCGGCTACGACGCCCGAAGCCGGACGGGATTCCATTCGAACGAACCAGGAAGGACGACTCATGACGAACCACCTGCTTCGGCGTGCGCTCATCATGCTCACACTCCCGGCGGTCCTGGCGATACTGCTCGCAGGCTGCGGCGGACAGCAGAACGCTCAGGACCAGAGCGCCACAAACGGGAAGACCGGGAAGGAGCCAGCAGGTACGAGCGCCGCCGGTGCGAATACCGCCGAGAAGAAGTACACCCCGCCGGAGAAGATGCTGCCTCCGCCCGAGCCAGCCGACTCCCCGCCGCTCAAAGAGAAGCCCGCCGGCAAGGTGATAGACGTCGGTTCCTTACCGGAGGGCCTCGTGGCGGACCCGAAGACCGGGCTCGTCGCGGTGGGCCTCCGCAACCCGGACCAACTGGCGCTCGTGGACAGTAAGACCGGAAAGCTCGTCCGCAAGGTGAAGCTGTCGGGTTCGGCCCGGCACCTCGGGCTCCTGGCTTCCGGCGGGCCGGTGCTCGTGCCGGCCGAGACCTCGGACTCTCTCGTGCAGGTAAGCTTGCCGGAGGGCAAGATCGTAAGCGAGACGCCGGTGGACAACTATCCGCACAACGTCGCCAGCGCCCCTAACGGCAGGATCTTCGTCATAAGCGAGGCACGCAGCACGGCGTCGATGGTGGAGAACAGGAAAGTAGTCGAGAAGATCAAAGTCCCGGCCAACCCTGGGGGCGGAGCTGTTACCAAAAGCGGTTTGCTGGGCGCAGTCGGCGTCCGGGGCCTGGCGCTGGGAGTCTACAAGGCGGACACACTCGACTCTCTTGGTTTCCTGGATGCCGGCAAAGGTCCGACACACGTGGCGGCGGGGCCGGACGACCGCTTCTACGTCACCGACACGCGCGGCGGCGTCGTACTCGTCTACCAGACCCGGCCAGAGCTAAAACAGGTCGCCCGCATATCACTCCCCGGCGGTTCTCCCTACGGCATCGCCGTGGATACGCAGCGCAAGCATCTGTGGGTAACCCTCACCGCCAAGAACCGCCTGATCGAGTACGACTTGAGAGACGGCTCTCCCCGCCAGGTCGCCAGCTACCCGACCGTCCGCCAGCCGAACAGCGTGACCGTAAACCCGGCAACCGGCCGCGTCTTCGTCGCGGGCCGCACGGAGGGAGTATTGCAGATGATAGACCCCTAGCGTAACAGAAACGGCGCACTGATAGTATATCCTCGGTCAGCCCCTACGAGGTTTGAGTCTCTTGCAAAGGCATGAAAGCCGCTATCATTGATCCGGCGGCCGTGAAAAGTCGCCGTCACACGAGTTTCGAGACTGGAAGGAGGTCCATGATAGATATCGGCGTCATCACCGGCTCGGGGATCTACGAGCTTCCCGGAGAACAAGAGCACCATCTGGTAGAGACACGTTTCGGAGAGACGGAGGTGACCGTGTTCGAGGTCGGCCCGTGGACCGTGGGCGGTATCGCCCGCCACCAGAGAGGCCATCATTACCTGTCGCACACGGTCCCCCACCGATCGAACCTGGCAGCCCTCGGGCAACTCGGGGCGCGCGCGGTCCTGGCGACGACGGCGGTAGGGGCGGTGGACTCCAGCCTCCCCCTGGGCCGGCCGATCGTCTTCGACGACTTATTCTTTCCGACCAACCTCCTCCCGGACGGCACGCCGTGCACCATCTTCACCGAGCCCGGCGACCCCGAACGAGGCCACCTCATCTCCTCGGAACCGTTCTCCCCGCATCTCCGGCGTAAGATGGCGCTGGCGGCCGAAAGCCTTGAGTTGGAGATCACGCCCGGCGGAGTCTACGGCCACACCAACGGCCCGCGGTTCGAGAGCCGGGCGGAGATCCGCTGGCTCGGCGGGGCCGGGGTGACGGCGGTGAGCCAGACATGCGGCCCGGAGACGGTGCTTTCCGGAGAGCTTGGAATTCCCTACGGACTCGTGGGCTTTCCCGTGAACTACGCAACCGGGGTCGCGGAACCGGAGCCGGAAGAGGAGTTGAGGAACCTATTCGCGCTCTCGGCCAAGACACTCCTCCAGGTCCTGCTCCGAACGGTGGAGGTTTTGGAAGAGAAGGACCTCGGCTACGATCACGGCTACCTCTACCGCTACCGGCCCGAGGAGAGGTTGGATCAGGGAGGATTCGAGACCAAAAGCGCAACCCGCGGATAGGCATCCTCGGGACGTTGCCCAACAGGTAAACGGAGAAGAACATGAGAAGCGAATCAATCATCAAGGACCCGGACCTCGCGCCGGAGGGCCACAAGAAGATCGACTGGGTCGCCGGACGCTCGCCGGTCCTGGGCGCCATCCGGGACCGTTACCTCGACGACGGCAGCCTCGGTAACCTGACAGTCGGGATGGTGCTCCCTCTGGAGGCGAAGACAGCATACCTGGCGGCGGTCCTGGCAGGGGCAGGGGCCGACGTGGCGCTGGCCGCCCCCGCGCCGTTCTTCGTCCAGGATGACGTGGCGGCGGCGCTGGCCGAGAGAGGGGTGACGGTCTACGCTTCCTCCGGGAGCCCGCCGGAAGAGGCGGAGCTGGAGTTCGGGCGGGTCCTGGACCGGGAACCGGAGGTCGTGATCGACGACCGGGCGGGCCTCATAAGCCTCCTGCATGCCGGACGCCGCGACCTGCTCCCTAACCTCCGCGGGGCCTCGGAGCAGACGACGAGCGGGGTGACGAAACTGAAAGCGATGGAGGCCGCCGGAGAGCTGGAGGTACCGGTTATCGCCGCCAACGACGCCCGCAGCAAGTACCTCTTCGACAACCGCTACGGCACGGGACAGTCGGTCCTCACGGCGATAATGCAGAACACGAACCTCATGGTGGGCGGCAAGCGCGTGGTCGTCCTCGGCTACGGCTGGTGCGGCAAGGGCGTCGCCCGCTACGCCGCCGGGCTCGGCGCGCGCGTCACCGTCTGCGAGGTAGACCCGGTCAAGGGGCTCGAAGCCTACGCCGACGGCTTCGACGTGCTGCCAGCCCTCGAAGCGGCGGAGATGGGAGAGATATTCGTCACCGCCACCGGAGGCCGAAACGTTCTAAGCCAGGCCCATTTCGAGCGGATGCGAGACGGCGCCATCCTCGCCAACGCCGGCGCATGGGAAGTGGAGATAAACGTCGAAGCTCTCACAGAGGCGGCTGGAGAGGTATGCGAGGTCCGCCGGAACGTGGAGGAATTCGTAATGGCGGACGATCGGCGCTTGTATCTGGTCGGAGGCGGGATGGTGGTAAACCTCTCGGCCGGAGACGGGCACCCAGTTGAGATCATGGACCTCTCGTTCGCTATCCAGGCGCTCTGCGTCCACTATCTCGCCGGGAACCACGAGGACATGTCCCCCGGAGTCCACCGGCTCCCCAGGGAGATAGACGACGAGGTGGCCCGCACGAAACTCGAAGCCGTGGGGATGGGCGTGGACAACCTAACGGCGGAGCAAGAGGAGTTCCTGAAGAGTTGGTGAAGCCAGCGCAGGAGAGGACCCCGGCGGCGAAGGCTCTGGAGAGCAAAGAGAACGTCACGCTCCGAAACTCGGTCGCCGTCTAGCGTGGAGTCTCTGAAGCGGAACTTCACGATAGCGCTCGCCCTGGGCGTGGGAGTTTACCTGGCGTTGGCACTCGTATCGGGCATCGGGGATTTGCGAGAGGCGCTGGCGCGGTTCGATTGGAGGTTGATCCCCGCGTCGCTGGCGCTGGTGGGGACCTCGTATGCCGTGCGGTATGCGCGCTGGTCTTACTTCCTGCGCCGGATCGGGATACGTCTGGAGCCTCGGACCGGCGTGGCGATGTTCGTCGCCGGTCTTTCGATGACGATCTCTCCCGGAAAGTTCGGGGAGGTCTTGAAGAGCGTGCTCATCCTCAACGCGTCGGGGGACCCTATCGCCAAGACGACCCCGGCGGTCTTATCCGAGCGGATAACGGACGGCGTTGGCATGGCAGCTTGGGGGCTGCTGGGAGCGTTCGCCTTCGGCTTCGGTCCGGGCGTACCAGTTATATTTCTGGGGATCACGGCCATCGGGGTCCTGGCGCTCCGGTCCAAGCGGTTCTCTATATTCTTCGCGAAGCTCCTGGAGCGGATCCCGAAGGTCAGGGCGCTGGCTCCCCGCGTAGCCGAGTTTCACAGCGCTTCATACCATCTGCTCTCGCCGATGCCCCTGGTGGCGGGCGGCGTGCTCGCGTTCGTGATCTGGAGCTTCGAGATATCGGCGGTTTACCTGATCGTACACGGCGTCGGCGCCACCACGCCGTTTATGAAAGTCGCCTTTATCTTCGCCGTAAGCTCGATCGTGGGGCTAGTTTCGATGTTGCCCGGAGGTATCGGGGTCACCGAGGCCAGCCTGACGGGGATGTTCCGGGTCACGGCCGGTCTCGCGAGCGGTCCGGCCGCGGCGGCCACCCTGATCACCCGGCTGGTGACGTTGTGGTTCGCCGCTTCTCTCGGGATACTCGGGCTCGCGGCCACCCGGCGTCTCGCACGAAGACCAGACGACCAACCCCGATAAGAAGCTCCATCAACAGACCACTCTATCCAAGCTCCGCGCACGCTCCGCCCACACGGGACGTGTTGTTAACCGCGCAGGACGTCTTTCATGGACGGAAGGTCGGCGTCTTCGGCGATTATGGCATCTCTACCGGCCGAACGGACTTTCTCGACGGGCAAGAAATCGCGTCCCCCCAGGAGCCCTTGCTTGACCTCGTAGCCGATCACGGCTCCCCGGTCATCCACAAGCAGGTCGCTGACAGCCCCGATCTTCTCTCCTCCCTCCGTGACTATGTCCGTGCCGGTGATCTGGTGTGACTGCCGACTCAAACCGGCTACCTCCGCGTCTTCTTTCAAATCCACCAGCTCACTATCCCGCACGACTATTACGTCTCCGATGCTGGATACGAGGTTCCAGCGTACGACGCGGGAGCCGCCTAGCATTCTATCCCCGGGGATCAAAAGCGCGACGATGGTGCTGGAGTCCTCATCGAAGACGATGTTTTGGACTTTTGCCAGTTTCTCTCCAGTCGACTCGTTGACGACCTCCCTACCGAAAATTCCGTTCACACTGTGCATTTTCCGGTCTCCTTTTCCATTGTTTCCGCACAAGTTATCAGAGAATTTACCCCTTGACCGGGCGGAGATGCGCACAAAAGCTTTCCCATGAGGATGAGACCTCTATTCCTCTGTTCAAGTATCGGGTGGAACTTATAGCTTATAATCAATCTGCTTTCCAACAGGGAGAGTTGCGGCGTCGAGCAGATTGGTTAGGATGAGCTCCAAGGGTCAGGTTCAGAGCAAGAAAAACCAGAATGTAGGTCATGTCGACGAGAGGCGAGATCCTACTCCCATCTGGATCTCCGTACGGGCTAGAAACCTGCTCGTGTTCGGCATCTTCGCGGCCCTGATACTATTGGTGTGGTTCGCCCCGAGCGTGCTGTACATAGCACTTGGAGGGTTCGCGTTGGCGCTCATCCTCTCGTTCCCGGTCCGGGCTCTCTCACACATCATGCCCCGCTGGCTGGCCATCCTGGTGACTTTTCTGGCCCTGATCGGGCTCATAGTCCTCGCCTTCGTCTTCCTGGTGCCGCTCCTGATAGAACAGTTGAGCAACTTCGTGGCCCTTGTGCCGAGCATCGCCAGCAGCGCCGACCAGATGGCGCGAGACTTGCTAAAGTCCCTGGCCGACCGCAACCTGCTCTCCGGCTCCTCGCCGGAGCAGGTCATAAGCGACCTGCTCTCCAGGCTCTCGGACCGGGCCCGTTCTCTGGCCCAGAACTTCTTGAGTGGCCTCGCCGGCTTCGTCTCAACCACCGTGAGCTTCGGGGTTAACCTCTTCGGCGCGCTGTTCGTCTCCATCTACCTGCTGATAGACGTCAAGAGGATCAAGGCGTTTTACCTGCGACTGTTTCCCCACCATTACCGCTGGGACGGCCGGGAGCTGTGGAACGCGTTCGGCGTCACACTCTCCAGCTACCTCGGAGGGCTCGC
>JBBPZT010000219.1:0-5943 GCA_038198625.1 Rubrobacterales bacterium | reverse complement strand
CTACCGCTCGACGCTTATTGCCCGCGAGGTAGACGGGAGGCTGAGCTTCGACGTCTTCCTGCAAGGCGACCATCAGACCGTGTTCTTCGATGTCTGAGGACCTGTTCGGGCCGCTCTTCATCCCGGACGTCTTCCGAGACGCCGTCGGCGGGCGGGCCTGGTTGCAGGCGATGCTCGACTCGGAGGCGGCGCTCGGGGCAGCCGAGGTGCGGGTTGGATTGATCCCGGTCGAAGCCGCCGAAGAGATAGCCGGATGCTGCGACGCAAACCGTTTCGACCCTGAGGAGATCGGTCGTGAAGGAAGGGCCGCGGGCAACCCGGTCCCGCCGCTGGTACGGGCCCTAACGGAGGCCGTCCCCGGAGATGCGGCCCGCTACGTGCACAAGGGGGCCACGAGCCAGGACATCACGGACACAGCCGCCATGCTCGTGGCGCGGCGGACGCTCGGCCTCATATTGGGCGAACTAGACGGGATCTCCGCGGCGTGCGCGCGCCTCGCCGAAGAGCACCGGGCGACCGTGATGCCCGGCCGGACACTCTTGCAACAAGCCCTGCCGATCACCTTCGGTCTCAAGGCCGCCGGATGGCTGGTGGCCGTCGTGGAAGTCCGACGCAGGCTCTTCATCGTACGAGCCTCGGGTCTCGCCGCGCAGCTCGGGGGGGCAGCCGGTACGCTCGCCTCGCTCGGTCCCGACGGCACGAAGGTCCTGAGTGAGTTCGCCCGGGAACTGGACCTCGCGGAACCGGTAGTCCCCTGGCACACCGCACGGCTCCGGGTGGCCGATCTCGGGAGCGCCCTGGCGCTGGCCGCCGGCACCATCCAGAAGATAGCCCTCGACGTCATCCTGATGGCCCAGACCGAGATAGGAGAAGTGACGGAGTCGGCGGAGGGTGGGCGGGGAGGCTCCTCGACCCTTCCGCACAAACGGAACCCGGTTGGTGCGACCCTTGCTGTCGCCTGTGCCCGGCGGGTGCCGGACCTCGCGCACACCCTACAGACCGCGATGGTTCAGGAGCACGAACGTTCCGCCGGCGCTTGGCATTCGGAGTGGGAAACTCTTAGTGACGCGCTCTCCCTCACGGGCGGGGCTGCCGCCGCGATGTGGGAGTCGCTCGACGGTTTGCGGGTACATCCGGACAGGATGCGCGCGAACCTCGACCTCACCGGAGGATTGCTCCTGGCCGAGCACGTAACGACCATCGCCGCCGAGAAACTCGGAAGACTCGAAGCCCACGAGATCGTCAAAAAAGCCTCCCACCGGGCGCTCGACGGGGAAAGCTCGCTGCGCGAAGAGATACTCTCAGATGCCGAGCTAGGCAAGGCGCTGACCCCGGAGGAGGTAGATAGAGCCCTGGATCCAGGCCGCTACCTCGGCTCGGCCGACGCTTTCATAGATAGGGCTCTCGACCTGTACGACAAGGAGAAGTAAACAATGACGGATAACGACACCGTGTCACTTAACCACGTTCTCGAAGGCCCGGAAGGAGCGCCGGTTCTCGTCTTCTCCAACTCGCTCGGCACTTCTTTGCGGATGTGGGACGAGCAGGCCGCCGCGCTCGTGGAACACTTCAGGCTGCTGCGATACGACCATCGCGGTCACGGAAGATCTTCCGTTCCACCGGGACCTTATAAGATCGACGATCTCGGAAGAGACCTGCTCGCGCTCCTCGACCATCTGGAGATAGAACGCGCCGCGTTCTGTGGTCTCTCCCTCGGCGGGATGGTCGGGATGTGGCTAGCGAGCCACGCACCCGAACGCGTGAGCCACCTCGTGCTCTGCTGCACGTCGGCCAGACTCGGGCCACCTGAAAACTGGACGTTGCGGGCAAAGACGGTCCGGGAAGAGGGACTCGGGGCCGTTGCCGAAGCGAGCATGGAACGCTGGTTTACCCCGATGCTACGTGAGAGCCGGCCGGGAGTCCTCCGATGGGCCGAACGAATGCTTCTCGACACGCCCGTCGAGGGATACGCCGGTTGTTGCGAGGCTATGCGGGACATGGACCTGACCGGAAGCCTCGGCGATATTCAGGCTCCCACGCTCGTCGTAGCTGGAGCCGATGACCCCGTGACACCGCCGGATCACGCAAAGCTCATCGTCGGTTCGATCCCCGGAGCGCGACTCACGGTCGTCGGAAACGCCGCCCACCTGGCGAACGTCGAGCAACCGGAGAAGGTCACACGGGAGATGCTAGAGCACCTCGTCCCTATGACGGGGTCCGGGGGAATCCGGTGAGCGACCCCAGTTACGAGCGCGGCATGAATGCCCGGCGGGAAGTTCTTGGAGAAGAGTACGTCGACGCCGCAACCTCTCGCGCAACCAGCTTCACCGCCGACTTTCAGGACCTCATAACGAGATACGCGTGGGGTGAGATCTGGACGCGTCCGGGGCTCGACCGGAAGACCCGCAGTTGCATCACGCTCACGGCGCTGGTGGCTCTAGGACACCTCGACGAGCTAAAGCTGCACGTCCGGGCCGCGCTGCGCAACGGTTTGAGTGAAGAGGAGATCAAAGAAGTCCTGCTCCAGAGCGCGATCTACTGCGGCGTACCGGCTGCCAACTCGGCCTTCGCCGCCGCCCAACAAGTCTTGATGGATCTCGACAAAGAAGCTTCGGACCCGGAGTAAGTCAGCCCCACACTTCCTGGGCGGTTTCGACGATCAGACGTAGCTTTTCGACCTGCTGCTCGTAAGTGAGGTTGTTTCCCTCCACCGTGGAAGAGAACCCGCACTGTGGGGAGAGACAGATCTGCTCCAGGGGCACGAACTTGCTAGCCTCCTCGATCCGGCGCTTGAGCACGTCTTTGGACTCCAAATCGCCGCGCTTGGTCGTGACGAGCCCGAGGACGACCATCTTCCCCTCCGGTACGAAGCGCAGCGGCTCGAAGCCGCCCGAACGCGCATCATCGTACTCCAGGAAGAAACCATCCACGTCCAACTCGTTGAAAAGGGCCTCGGCGACGAAATCATAGCCGCCCTCAGCCGCCCAGGAGGAACGGAAGTTGCCCCGGCACATGTGGGTCGTTATTTCCATGCCCTCCGGCTTATCCGCGAGCGCCCGGTTGATGTTGCGTATGTAAGTCTAGTGCTGGTGCTCGGCGTCCCCTCCAATCCGGGCTATATACTCCCGCTGGCGCGGGTCGTTCAGGTAGGCGAGGCTCGTATCGTCGAACTGGAGGTAAGTGCAGCCGAGGTCGCCCATACGCCTCACCTCTTCGGCGTAGGCCGCCGTCAGGTCATCCCAAAAAGCCTCCATATCCGGGTAAACAGCCTCGTCGATAGCCGCGCGACCCCCGCGATAGTGGACCATGCTCGGGGAAGGAATCGTCTGCTTGGGCGTGGCCGTGGTCGTCAGCGACTTCAGGTACTCGAAGTCTTCCCCGAAGATCGTCTCACTCACGCCCACCCGGCCGTCGACGTGCAGCGCAGCCAGGGTGAAATCTATCGTGCCTTGCGCGTTACGAAACTCTACCTTCAGGTCTCCAGGCGCTTTTGAGATACCGTCCAGCTCGTAGATAAAGTCCATGTGCCAGGAAGCGCGACGGAACTCACCGTCGGTGGCCGACTGAAGCCCGACGTCCTCCTGCACCTTTACCACAGACCGGATCGCCTCGTCCTCGACATCGCGAAGCTCCCCGGATGAGATGTGTCCATCCGTAAAGTCCCGGCGAGCCTTCAGCAAATCCGGCGGACGGAGCAGATTCCCGACGTGATCCGCGCGAAACGGAGGCGTGGTACGGGTCAAGATATATCCTCTCTGCCAGACAACAGATCCGGCAAGAATCTTAGCCCTCCCTTCCCCGCCGCGCCAGAAGAACCACCCCGCACGGGCTTTCTGCCATACTTGCACGGCATAGGATTTCCGTTCTATCTTCCTGTCTTATGACCTACCCACCAGGCTACCAACTCAAGCTAGATCAGGCAGCCGAACATTTGCAAAGCCTGAAAGCTAAAATTGAGCGATGGTTGGGAGGCCATCCGTATGTCCTCGTGAATAAGTTCAACCCGGAGCGGGGCGAGCACAGCGTTTGGATCAGACCCGAGGGAGAACCGCCTGCCGAGTTCAGCATCATCGTCGGAGAATGTCTCTACAATCTACGATCCGCCCTTGATTATCTCGTCTACGACCTCGTCAAAGCTCATAAGGGAACTCCTCTTTCCTCGGATGTTGCGACAAAGTCCGAGTTCCCCATCTTCATCGACCGCAATAAGTTCGAAGAACATCGCAAACGCAAAATCGGTGGTATTGACGAACGTGCGCAGGCGGTGATCGAGGGCTTGCAGCCATACGACAAAGATAGAGGCTTTCATTCTTTCGCGTCCCTCTTTGCCAGACGACATCCCGAGGCGTACCATCCTCTCTGGTTGCTCCACGAGCTTTCCAACATCGACAAGCACCGCGAGCGGCATCTGACCCTGTTCGGCCCCGAGGCAGTCACGTTCGGCGGCCACAACGCCGACTTCGCCGAGATCGTTGACAGAGACGCTGTTTCGATCAAGAGCGGCACAACAGTAGAAACGCTTCGCTATCTTCCTACCGATCCGCGCAGAGAAGTAGAAGTGCATTTCAGCTTCGTCCTGAATGTAGCGTTTGAGGAGGGGCCTCCGGCCTTCGGAGAGCCTGTCCTCGACGTATTGGCGAGACTACACGACTTCATAACCCACGACATTCTGCCGGGCCTCACTCCTTTCCTCATCTGAGTTCGGCTCAGACGTTCAATTTACTTTCTTCTCTTTGGCATACATTCGGAACGCTTCTCGTATTGCACCACGCCTCAGCAAGGAACAGAATAACGATCGGGGGAAAGCGAGAGGAGAAAACCTGTGGTCCAAGCGATAGGGAGAAGCTTACGATGAGCGGGAAGGAACCACAGACGTGCGTACACAGGTAGGTATCGTCGGGGGCGGTCCGGCGGGAATGCTGCTCTCGCACCTCTTGCACCTGCGAGGCATTGAGTCCGTAGTGTTAGAGTCTCGCACCCGTGAGGAACTGGAGACGGAGATCCGGGCGGGCGTGCTGGAGCACGGCACGGCCGAGTTGCTCAGAGAGACAGGTGTCGGAGGGCGGATGGACGAGGAGGGGAGCGTCCATCATGGTATCGAGTTTCGTTTCGGCGGGCAGGGCCACCGCATCGACCTGCACGACCTCACCGGCGGCAAGGCCATCACGGTCTACGGCCAACACGAGGTGGTCAAGGACCTGATCAAAGCCCGGCTCGCCGCGGGGGGAGCCATCCTGTTCGGAGCCAGGGTTACCGCCATCCGGGATCTGGAGAGTAAGTCGCCGAAAGTGCGCTTCGACAAGGACGGTGAAGAAGAAGAGCTTCTGTGCGACGTGATCGTCGGATGCGACGGCTTTCACGGGGTGTGCCGGCCCTCCATCCCGGAGGACGCGCGCAGGGAGTACGACAGGAAGTATCCGTTCGGGTGGTTCGGTATTCTGGCGGAAGCGCCACCTTCGACGGAAGAGTTGATCTACACGCTCCACGAGCGCGGCTTCGCCCTGGTGAGTACTCGCTCACCGGAGATCCAACGCATGTACTTCCAGTACGACCCGCACGACTCGACAGATAACTGGACGGACGACCGGATCTGGGAGGAACTACAGAGCCGGGTCGCCACCGGAGACGGCCAACAGCTCGAAGAGGGACGAATCATCCAGAAGGATATCGTCGCGATGCGCAGCTTCGTTGTCGAACCCATGCAGTACGGTCGCCTCTTTCTAGCCGGAGACGCCGCCCACATCGTCCCGCCGACCGGAGCCAAGGGCATGAACCTGGCCGTCGCCGACATCCGTACCCTGGCTCGGGCGCTGAACGATTTCTACGAGTCCGGACGGACGGAGCTGCTCGAGCGGTACTCCGAGACCTGCCTACGCCGCGTGTGGAACACGACACGCTTCTCCTGGTGGATGACGTCCATGTTGCACCGCTTCGACAGAGGCG
>JBBPZT010000218.1:0-7727 GCA_038198625.1 Rubrobacterales bacterium | reverse complement strand
TTCTCGAAGGTTAAAGGGATCTTGCGGAAAGCGCAGACCCGCAGCCGGGAGGCGCTCGTAGAGGCGATGGGCCAGGCACTCTCTACAGTCAGCACCCAGGATGCGCTAGGTTTCTTCGAGCACGCTGGCTACCGTCCACAGGTTCAGCTTCTATGAATAGGGCTGTAGCGGCAAGACGGAGTTCTACAACGCTCCGAAGACGGTAATGCTGGCGGACGGCACGGAGCGCAGGGTAGAGGAGCTGCAGCCGGAGGAGATAGGACAGCTACTCTCTAGCGTCGAGCCGGAGGAGGTCTCCTGGTTGTGGCCGTCGTGGTTGGCGCTTGGGAAGCTCGCTCTCGTTGACGGAGATCCCGGCCTCGGTAAGAGCGCGATGACTTTAGACCTTGCAGCGCGAGTTTCAGCCGGTAAGGAGTTCCCGGACGGCGCCGAGTGTGAGCCTGGCGGAGCCGGCGTGGTGCTGCTGTCGGCGGAGGATGGACTGGCGGACACGATACGGCCGCGACTGGACGCCGCCGGAGCGGACACATCGAAGATACTTGCTCTTGCTACTGTACCGGACGCGGACGGCCAAGACCGGCTTCTCTCTATCCCGGAAGACTTGCCGATCATAGAGAAGGGGATCCGGCGCGTGGGAGCGCGTCTCGTGGTCGTGGACCCGCTCATGGCGTTCTTCTCGGGAGACACTGACAGCCACAAAGATCAAGGTGTTAGGAGAGCCCTGGCGCCGCTTTCAGGACTGGCGGAGCGGACTGGAGCGGCTGTGCTGGTAGTACGGCACCTGAACAAAGCAGCCGCCAACAATCCGCTGTATCGAGGTGGCGGGAGTATCGGCATTATCGGAGCGGCGCGTATGGCGTTCGTGGTGGGTAAGGACCCGCAAGACGAGAACCGGCGCGTGGTGGCGTCCACAAAGAACAACCTTGCAATGCCGCCGGCGAGCTTGATGTACCGGCTCGAAGAAGCAGAGAGCGGCTCCGTGCGCTCAACGATCGAGGGGACGAGTCTCCCGAAGGCCAACTCACGGACGGTATCCTTGACCAACTCGCAAAGTTCGAGCGGGCGAAAACCGCCGAGAGGACCCGGCGCGGGAAACTCCGCAAGGCGCGTGAGGGAAAGGTCACGGCGACAATGAAGCCGCCCTACGGCTTCCGCTACAACACCGCCCGCGACGGCCTGGTCGTTCACGAGCCGGAGATGGTCGTACTGGAGCGCATCTTCCGGTGGGCTGCTGGCGGCCTCGGGACGACGGCGATACAGAGGCTCCTCTACGATGAAGGCATACCTTCTCCTACGGGGGCGCGGCTGTGGTCGAGGGGAGCGATGAAGCGGCTCATCCTGAAAGACATCTACAGACCGCATACCTTCGATGAGGTAGAGACGCTCGTCTCGGCTGACGTGGCCGCGCGGTTGGACCAGAACAAGGAGCACGGCATCCGATGGTGGAACCAGTCTAGCCAGAGCAGCCGACAAGTCTCCGAACCGGATGGCAACGGAGGGCGCCGCTACCGCAAGAAGAGGATCAATAGAGAGAGGGGCCCCGAAGAATGGATAGCCATACCGGTCCCCGCCTACCTTCCGAGAGACTTGGTAGAACAGGCGCAAGCGCTAATAGCCGCCCGCAGAGCTCCAGAGAGGAAGAACTTCACGCGGGGCTGGGAGCTTCGCGGCCTGCTCCGCTGCCGGTGCGGGCGGAGCATGTGCACCCACACGACCAACAACGGTAAGTACACCTATTACTACTACCGTTGCGGGAAAGGCTCTTACGTGCGCGAGGCTTGCCGTCAGAAGATGACACGCGCCGAAACGGTCGAGGCGGCAGTATGGGAGTTCGTCTCCAGCCTGCTCAGGGACCCCGAGAGGGTGCGCGCTGGCATGGAGGCCCTCATAGACCAGGAACTCTCAACAAGCGGCCGGAACCCGAACGCCGAAGCACACAGGTGGGCCGAGAAGCTCCAAGAGTGTCACCGGCTCAGGCGGGCGTACCAGGAGCAGCAGGTCGCCCGCCTCATGAGCCTGGACGAGCTCAGGGAGAGGCTGGAGGAGATAGAGAAGGCCCGCCAGATAGCGGAGACGGAGCTGGAGATCCTCGCGGACAGCCGCGAGCGTGTCGAGAGTCTCCAGCAAGATAGAGATGCCATGCTGGAGCAGATGAGCGACATGCTTCCGGAAGCACTGGACAGCCTCCAGGCCGAAGAGAGGGCCGAACTCTACCGGATGCTCCGGCTGCAAGTTACACCGACGGAGGAAGGCTTCGCGGTGAGCGGAGCTATTTGTACTTCCGTACCTTCATCGTGATGAAAGTCGACCATCATGGTTCCAATACCTCCTCGACGCCCGGCTTCTTGAACGCGTTTACACCCAAGATAGCGGTTATACAGGTCGGCGCGGACAACTCCTACGGTCACCCGACCCCCGAGACGCTCGCCCGGCTTCGCAGGGTGGGGGCCAAAGTATTTCGAAACGACGAGAACGGAGACATCATAGTAACCATAAAGGACGGGGAGGTGAACGTGGCCGTTACGAAACCCTAGAAGAAACCAGGAGACTTATAGTACTTGAGAAGCGGTGTTGTTACTGTAGACTGGCCCTGACAGGGCAGAGAATAGGAGGAGAGGAATGGTTAGTTTCAACCGTGTAATACTCGCGGGCAACCTCACGCGGGACCCGGAATTAAGGTTCACCAACGGCGGTATCCCGGTGTGTGGTTTCGGGCTCGCCGTCAACCGGGTGCGCTCCAAGAGCGAAGAGGTCGACTTCTTCGACGTTTCAGCCTGGCGGGAACTCGGGGAGACCATCGCCAACTACAAGAAGAAGGGCGACCCGATCCTGGTCGAGGGGCGCCTACAGTTCCGCTCCTGGGAGGCCCAGGACGGCACCAAGCGCAACAAGGTAGATATTGTCGCCGACAACGTCCAGTTTCTCGGGGGCCGCAGCGACGGTAGCGAAGCTGGTGGAGGCTCCGGCGCATCCGGGGGAGGTGGACAGCGGGGCCAGGGAGGCCAGAAGAGCCGCGACGACGTGGACATAAGCGAAGAGGACTTCGACGACATCCCGTTTTAAGCACGGAGGCAACTCCCTGATCCGTAGCCCACGGAAGGTTCCCGGACAGCCGGTTGGTCTAGGCCGTGAGCGAGCATGGTAGCCAGATAAGAGGATTTGCACCTGTGTCGCGCGGCGCGGTGTAGACTGCTGGAATGTAGCGTACAGGCATAGGCGAAATCGCGCGAGTTTGTCGGTTGAACTCTGGCGGTATACTGGCGGAAGCTCGTCAGAAACTCGGAGAGAAGGGGAGTCATGGAGCTAGGGATTTACGGTCTTGGCCGGATGGGGGCGAACATGGTGCGCCGTCTCGCCGAGAGTGGGGAGCATCGCGTGGTAGCCGGGAACCGCTCGTCTGGCAAGGTCGACGACGCGACGGGGTATGGCGCTGAGGGAGCATACTCCGTGGAGGAGTTCGTCCAGAAGCTCGAAGCGCCGCGTGTTCTGTGGTCAATGCTGCCGGCCGGTGACGTGACGGAGGAGATGCTCCATCAGTTCGCAGACCTCGCCGACGAGGGCGACATAATAGTGGACGGTGCAAACTCCTACTTCCGGGACTCCGTCCGGCGGGCGAAGGAGATAGAGGCGAAGGGCCTCCGTTACCTGGACGCCGGCATCAGCGGCGGCATCTGGGGGTATGACATAGGCTACTGCACGATGGTCGGGGGTGACAGCAGCGCCTTCGAGCACGTCGAGCCCGCGCTCAAGACACTCGCCCCGCCGGACGGCTACGCTTACATCGGTGAAGCCGGGGCCGGACACTTCACCAAGATGGTCCACAACGGCATCGAGTACGGGATGCTACAGGCTTACGCTGAGGGGTTCGAGATCCTCCAGAAGTCCCAATACGACGTGGACCTGCGGGCTATCAGCCACCTCTGGAACCAGGGTAGCGTGGTGCGGAGTTGGTTGCTGGAGCTGGCCGAGGCGGCTTTCGAGAAGGATGCGAACCTGGACGAGATAGCGGGCTACGTTGAGGACTCCGGCGAGGGCCGCTGGACGGTCATCGAAGCGATAAACGAGGACGTGCCGGCTGCGACCATCGCAGGCTCGCTCTTCGCGCGTTTCGCCTCCCGTGAGGAGGAGTCGTTCTCGGCCAAGGTTATCTCGGCCTTGCGCAACGAGTTCGGCGGCCACGCCGTGCGCGAGGCGAGCTCGCAGGGCCACGAAGAGCAGAAGTAGGGCTCAAAAGTGGCAGGCACACAAGTATCGCAAGATCTACTCCGGGACGACTCAAGGCTGCCGCGGGTCCCGGAGCCGGGGGTCATGGTCATATTTGGGGCCTCCGGCGACCTGACGGCGCGCAAGCTTGTCCCGGCGCTCTACGATCTGGCCGCCCAGCGTCTGCTGCCGATGGAGTTCGCCGTCGTCGGCCTCTCACGCACGGAGATGAGCCACGACGATTTTCGGGCGAAGCTGCGCGAGGCGCTCGAAGAGCATCGTGCGGACCAGTTCAGCGAGGACGTGTGGGAGTCGTTCTCGAAGAGCCTCTATTATTTGCCCGGCGACTCGAAGAAATCCGAGACCTACGCAGAGCTAAAGGACTTCCTGAAGAAGCTGGACGAGGATCACGGAACGGCAGGCAACCGCATCTTCTACCTCTCCTCCTCGTCCTCGCTGTTCCCGACCATCGTCGAGCATCTGGGTGAGGCCGGGATGAACGAGGACGCCGGGGGAGAGGAAGACGGTGGTTACTCTCGGCTCGTGGTCGAGAAGCCTTTTGGGCGGGACCTGGAGAGCGCCCAGGAGTTGAACGTGGACATCCAGCGGTACTTCGACGAGACCCAGATCTACCGGATAGACCACTACCTCGGCAAGGAGACCGTCCAGAACATAATCGCGTTGCGGTTCTCCAACGGCATCTTCGAGCCGATGTGGAACCAGCACTATATAGATCACGTCCAGATCACGGTCGCCGAAAGTGACGGCATCGGTACCCGTGGCGCGTTCTACGAGGAGACCGGCGCCCTGCGAGACATCGTCCAGAACCACGTGATGCAAGTTCTGTGCCTGACCGCGATGGAGCCGCCGGTCGCCTTCGACCCCGACTCCCTGCGCGAGGAGAAGGTGAAGGTTTTGAAAGCGGTCCGCCATATTCCCGAAGATGACGCGGAGAGCTTCGCCGTGCGGGGCCAGTACGACGAAGGCTGGGTCTTTGGCGAGGAGGTTGCGGGCTACCGCGAGGAGGAGGACGTAGCCTCTGATTCCCAGACGGAGACCTACGTGTCGCTCAAGCTCCTGGTGGATAACTGGCGGTGGGCCGGGGTACCGTTCTACATCCGGGCCGGCAAGAGGATGCCGAAGAAGGCGACGGAGATCGCCATCCAGTTCCACAAGACGCCCCACACGCTGTTCTCCGGGAGTGAGACGCGAGGTCTTGAGCCGAACGTAATGGTCATCAGGATACAGCCGGAGGAAGGCGTGTCGCTCAAGATCGGGGCCAAGGTCCCCGGCTCGGGCTTCGAGGTCCGATCGGTGAACATGGATCTGCTCTACGGGACGGCTTTCCTGGAGGAAGCCCCGGACGCCTACCAGCGGCTCCTGCTGGATCTTATGCTCGGAGACCCGACGTTGTTTATCAGGGCGGATGAGGCCGAAGGGGCGTGGGGGATACTAGACCCCGTGATGAAGGCCTGGTCCGACGGCGGTAGCGAGGTTGCCCGCTACGAGGCCGGTACCTGGGGCCCGGAAGAGGCTGATAAGTTGCTGAAACGCGACGGTAGGGAGTGGCGACGACCATGATCGGTGAGTCACGCTCTTCCCCAGGGTCGGGGGCGATGACGGTCGAGCAGATAGAGCACCAGTTTGCCCAGTTGCGCGCCAACGATGACGGCAGCCCCGGTCTGCGGGCGAGCGTCGTAAACCTGGTCGTGGTGACGGATGAGGAGTCGGCGGGAAGGGTCACGGAGATCGTCTCCGGGCTCTCGGGGGATTTCCCTTCGCGGGCCGTAGTCCTGATCTCCGACCCCGAGGAGGAGCACGCCAACCTCGACTTCCAGATCTCGGCGTTTTGCAGCATCAGGGGAAGTGGACAGGTCTGCGCCGAACAGGTGATCGTTCACGCCGAGGGTCCGCCCGCCCACCACCTGGAGAGCCTGGCTGGTCCGCTACTCCTGCCGGACCTGCCCGTTTTTCTCTGGTATCCGGCTGACTTCACCGTTGATTCGCCGGAGTTCGAAGGGATGGTTTCTCTCGCCGATCGGCTCGTCGTCGACCCGGCCGCCGCACAAGACCAGGGGTACTGCCTGAGCGAGCTGGCCGAATTGCTGAACAGGGACGCCCCGGACCTCGGAGACCTTCAGTGGGTCTCGCTCTCTCCCTGGCGCGGCCTCGTGGCGGAGCTCTTCCATCCACCGGAGCGGGCGGAGAAGCTAGGCGAGATCGAACGCGTCGAGATACTCCACGCCCCGAGAGGAGAGGCCCGATCTCTCCTGCTCGCCGGATGGCTGGCCTCTACCCTGGGCTGGAAACCCGAATCTGTGAGCCGCGAGGAGAACTACCGGGAGGTTTCCTTCTCCGGCCCTTCCGGTGAGGTGACGGTCGAGATGTCCGCCGACTCCCCGGACTCCGCGCTGCAACATATACGGCTCCACTCAGGCGATATGAGCTTCCAGGTTTCACGCCACCGGCAGATCTCCGAGGCCAGGAGCACCGTGACACAAGGCGGCGAAGTCGTCGCCGAACGTACCGTCCGCCTGGGTTCCTTCGAGCCGGGAGCCATCTTGGGCGAAGAGCTTCACTACCGGGGCCGGGACGATGTCTACAGGGCCGCCCTGAGGATGGCCGTGGAGATAATGGACCTTTGAGCTTCCTCGTTCACGAGAATAAAGAAGCACTCGCGGAGGCCGCCGCCCAGGATTTTGCTCGCAGGGCTGGGGAATCTATCGATGCATCCGGGCGCTTCACCGTGGCACTCGCCGGAGGTTCCACCCCGAAGGTGGCCTACGAGCTTCTTGCCCGCGAGTACGCCGACCGGCTTGACTGGAGCAAGGTCCACGTCTTCTTCGGAGATGAACGGACCGTCCCTCCGGACCACGAGGACTCGAACTACCGGATGGCAAAAGAGGCGCTCCTGGACCACGTCCGCGTGGGAAGTGAGCACCGGATGCGCGGCGAACTGCCCCCCGCCGAAGCCGCCGTGGCCTACGAAGAGGACTTAGAGCAATTCTTCGGTGGGCTACCGCGCCTCGACCTGATCATGCTCGGCATCGGGGAAGACGGCCATACGGCGAGCCTCTTCCCGCACACCCCGGCGCTCGACGTGCGCGACCGTTGGGCCGTCGAGAACCCGGTAGACAAATTAGAGACCATCCGCCTGACGCTGACTGTGCCCGTTATAAACGCGGCCAGGAACGTCGTGTTCCTAGTTGCTGGAGAAGGCAAAGCCGAAGCCCTCTTCCAGATCCTCGAAGGTGAGGCCGACCCTCACGAATACCCGGCGAAACTGATAAGCCCGGAAGCCGGGGGGCCGGTATGGATGGTCGACCGGGAAGCTGCGTCGCTACTCTCGCCACGAAACCACTAAACTTCTCTCTCAATTGACTTGCCCCCCGAAAGCTGATCCAGCTAGTATGAGAGTCCAACAGCCCGTGGTGGGCACAAGGAGGACTTTCAGTGAAGAACAAACGACATACCCCGGAGCAGATAGTGCGCAAGCTGCGCGATGCGGAAGCCAGACTCTCCGC
>JBBPZT010000217.1:0-38984 GCA_038198625.1 Rubrobacterales bacterium | reverse complement strand
TGGGCTCGCTCACGTCGGGATATTACGTGGCCGACAAAGGTTTTGAGGGCGCCGAAAACCATCGGCGGTGGCTCAATCGCTACGGGGCACGGATCGTCCATCCGCCCAAGCGCAACAGCCGCAACCCATGGCCCAAGCGGCTCAGACGCTGGGTGGCCGGCATCCGCCAGATCGTGGAGAGCGTGTACGACAAGCTTGAACACCTTTGGCCTCCATCGGGAGCGCCCTCATGAAATGGAGGGGTTGCGAGCACGCTTGGCGGCGAGGGTGGCGCTGCACAACTTCTGTATCTGGCTCAACGAGCACCTTGGTCGCCCTCTACTCTCTTTCGCTGACTTGCTTGGATGGTGATCTCAGAACTCACACCAAGCGTTTAAGGTTTATGCCAGGCGCTACACCAGGCGCGCGTCGTCGAAGTCGCACACAGCGGCCATCCGGTTTCGTATCCTGGCATCCTCCTTTGTCGCCTTCATCTTCAAATCCTCGTCTATATCAACAACCTTATCACAACATATTTATAACAACAAGTTGATTACTGATCGGACTTGTCTATACTGTGGATATGGAACGTACACTGCAAAATACGGGGTTGTCGGTTAAGCGGCTGCAGATGCGGCATCATCGGGCTCTTAACGCCGCACTGGCGCCGTTGGACATCAGCCTCGTGCAGTGGGACGCCCTGCGGCACCTGGAGCAGAATCCGGAGGCGTCTTTGCACGACCTGGCGCGGCTGACCTTTCAGAGCGATCAGGCATTCGGGACGCTCGCCGGGCGCATGGTCGAGCGTGGGCTGATCGAGCGCGTACCCGGGCCGGGCAGGGCCATCCGCCACCGCCTCACCGAAAAGGGCGAGCGGGTCCGCAAGGCCAGCGCCGGTATCGCCGACCAGGTCTTTACAGAGTCGTTCTCCGCGCTCACGCCGGAGCAGCTCGACACCTTCGATGGTCTACTGCGCAAGCTTTTAGACGGTTCTTTCCACTGAAACCTGACAGATACAAAACAAACTGAGGCTGAGGTATTATGTGTAAAAGATTGTGGTTGATCTTCTGTTGAGAATCAGGGTTGGTTGTCGGTTGTCGATTGGTCTATGGCGTTTGGGGATTCCATTCTTTCTCCACGTTGGTAGGCTGCACGGGCTATTACGTGGGCCGAGACGGGGGCGGTGAGTAGTAGGAAGGCGCCGGTGAGGATAGCGCGGAGGATGATCGCCGGGTCTCCGGTGACGGTGGAGGCGATGAGCAGGGAGATCACACCGAGGAAGACCGCTTTGGCCGCCGCGTGCAGGCGGGCGTAGGTGTCAGGCATCCAGACCATGCCGTAGACGCCGATGGTCATAACGAAGACGCCCAGGACTACGAGGGCGTCGGCCAGCCAGGGGAGCAGGTTCTGGATCATAGCTAGAAGATCCTCTTCTCACCGTGGTAGCGGGCGGCGCCGAGCGTCCCGATAAAGGCGAGGAGCGCGAGCACGAGGGCCGCGTTCAGGTAGTAGGGCGTGCGGAAGGCGTCGACGAAGAGGGTCAGGATGGCTACGAGTATCAAGGTCAAGGTGTCGAGCGCCAGGATACGTCCGGCAGTCGAGCGTATCCGGATCACCGCGAGGACCCCCACGATCAAGAGCACGGTCATCCAGACCGAAGCGACATAGAAAACTATCTCGTGCAAAGAAACTCCTTTTCTCTAGTTCTCAGGGGAACACTTTGCGCTGGTAACGACGGTAGAAGTCTTGCTCGCCCTCGCGGAAAGCATCCGGGTCGCTCGCGTCTATGACATGGATCAACATTACTTCCCGCTCCCAGTCGACGTCGATGAGCACGGTGCCCGGTGAGAGCGTCGTCGAGAGCGCAGAGACCGCGACCCCGAGCGGCGTCCTCTCGCCTATCGGAACCGCTACTATGCCCTGGTTCTCCAGCTTCCGGAGGTGGAGGGTCAATAGCGCCACCTCCCAGGTCCCGACGACGACCCGCCAGGCGGTCACGGCCGCGAACGGCCAGAAGGCGAGAACCCTGCGGAGGACTCCTCTTTCACCGGCGCGATGCTCGTCAAAGACAAAGCGTCTGAAAAGGAAGAGCAGGGTCCCGGAGACGGCGACGCCTATAGCGAGATCCCAGGGCTTGAAGCTAGCAAGCACGAGCGCGTATGTGAGGGTCAGGAGAAGCAGGTAGAGCAGGACGCGCACTACCGGGAACCTCCGAGTACACTCGCGGCGGCATCGCTGAGGGCGAGCAAAGGTTCCGGCCAGAAGCCGCCGAGGAGGACGAGCGCGGCCAGAGTGATCAGCAACATACGCACCGCCAGAGGAGAGGGTTTCTGCTCTTCTTGACCCTCCACGCCAGGCGTCATCATGTAGGTCTTCTGGTAGACCTGAAACGAGTAGATAAACGAGAGGGCGCCGCCGACAAAGATCAGGGCGACCAGCACGGCGCTGCCCGGAACGCCGCCAACAGAAAGCCCGGCCCTGAAGAGGACCAATTTACTCAGGAAGCCGGCGGCCGGCGGCACCCCGGCCACGCTAAAAGCCCCGACCGCGAAAGCCGCGCCCACGAGCCGGCCGCGGGAGCCGGTGGCGAGGAAAAGGACCGCCTTGTTCGCGGAGTTGACGATGGCGTAGAGGACAGCCGCCGCGTATCCGACCTGCCCTCCAACCCCGATAGCTATGAGGATATAGCCTGCCTGGCCGATGGCTGAGTAGGCCATGACTTCTGCCGGCAAGCGGCGTGAGATGGCCTGCAGGGCACCGTAGAGGATGCTCGCGCTGCCCAGGATGAGGAGCACAAGCGCCGCGCCGGTCGACTGTTCGGGGAGAATGCCACCCCCGAAGCGGAGGAGGCCGTAGCTCCCGATGTTTGCCAGGGCGCCGGCCAGGATCGCCGAGACCGGGGCGTGGCTGCCGACGTAGACCGCCGGAAGCCAGAAGTGGAAAGGGAAAAGCCCGATCTTCAGGCCAAACGCGACGAAGATAGCTACCGTTACGGAGACCGTCGAGGCGAGCTCCGCGCCCTTTACGCGGTCGGCGACCGTTGCCATATCGAGGCTGCCGGTGAGATGGTAGAGGCCCGCGATCGCGACGACGAAGATAACGGAGCCGAGCAAGTTCACCACCGCAAAGACGAACGCCGCCCGGATCTGGTAGTTCTGCTCCCGGTAGGCGGCGAGGATGTACGCGGAGGTCATGGAGATCTCGAAAAAGACGTAGAAGTTGACGATATCACCAGTCAAGAACAGACCCATGAGGCCACTGTTCAGGAACAATACGAGAGCCGGGAACGTCCTGGTCCTCACCCCGACGATGACCTCGTACAGAAGGGAAGCCAGGATCACCGCGCATGAGACGAGTGCGAAGGCGACCCCGAGGGCGTCGGCCCGGAGCGTGATCCCGACGCCCTCGGGCCAGCCGCCCGCCACCATCTCGACCGGACCGTTCGCGAGGACCCTTGCCGCCAGCAGGCAGAGCGAGACAAAGCCGGCGGTCTGTCCGGCTACGGCAAACCATCCCACCCAGGGCTTTCTGCCGTCCAGAAGAGCGAGAATCGCAGCCACGACCCAGGTCAGGATTACTGTGATCGAGAGCAGAATCACGAGTTGTTTTCCCGTGTCGGGTCGGCGCTCCCGGGCGGCTCTCCACGTTCCAATGCCTCGGCCTCGCGCACCTCTATCTCGGAGATGACTTCCAGGTCCACGGAGTTATGAGAGACGTAGAGCCGGTAGACCAGGCTCAGGAGCAAGGCCGTGACGCTAGAGCTTATAACCAGCGCCGTCAACGCCATCGCCTGCACCAGCGGGTCGCTCACATCCACGCCGTCGGGGATGGGGTAGATAGGAGGCCGTCCCCGCGAGAGGCCGGAGGCGATGATAAACAAGATCGACGCGTTCGAGATCAGGATCATCCCAATAACCACCCGGATCAGGTTCCGCTGCAAGACCAGGTAAGCACCGGAACCGAAGATGGTCGCGATGACCAGTGAGATCACCAGCGTCACGAGACTTCCTCACTCTCTTCCGGTAGGCCAGAGCCGCCCACCTCGTTCATACCGGTCCGGGCGACGAGTCGCATGGAGCCAACGGCAAAACCAACGACCAGCAAGAATATCCCGGCGTCGAAGGCGACGGCCGTGATGAGCTCCAGGGTGCCGAGGTAGATGACTTTTGATCCCGGCGGCGGGAAGTGGGTCAGGAGCGGCTCACCCAGAAAGAGCGGAAAGATGGCGATGGTGAGCGCCAACAGAAGTCCACCGATGCCGGCGGCTTCCATACCGCGCACGGGCATCAAGCGCTCGACTTTTTCCCGACCGAAGGCGATGTACTGAAGCAGGATGCCGAGCGAGGCGACGATTCCAGCCGAGAACCCGTCACCCGGTTGGGCGTATCCCTTGACGAAGATGGCGACCGCGGCGACCAACGTCGGCAACAATAAGAGCCGCGCCACCGCCTGCGTCAGAGCGCTCGTCACGGCCTCCCACGCCCGAGCAGGGTCGCGACGGCGAGAAGTATCAAGGCAACCACGGTGATTTCACCTAGAGTGTCGAGCCCGCGAAAGTCGGCCAGTATCACCGTAACGACGTCTTTGGCGTGCGCCTCGGGGGTGAGCTTTATAAGGCGGCTTACAACCCCTTTCTCCGGGAAGGGCTGGGAGAGCGTACCCCAGACCACCGCCATGACGAAGGCCGCCGCCACGGTGGCGACCGCCGCTTTACGCCACGCGCCCACCTTCGGGCCGTCGGATCCCGCCCGGAGGGTCTCAGCGGGGATCAAACGCATGGTCCCGAAGATGAGCAACGTCAAAAAGGTCTCGATGAGCACCGCAACCAGCGCCACGTCCGGAGCCCCGAAAAAGGCGAAGGCGCCCGCGATGGAGAAGCCCGCGCTGGATATGACGAGCGCCAGGGTGACGTGTTTGACTGTCAAGCAAGTCGCGAGGGCGGCTATGGCGGCGGAGAGCAGAGCCAGCAGTAGCGGCAGGTCCCTGACCGTGATCTCCCCCACCTTGTATACACCGCCGATAGGCGTCACCACAACCCCGAGCCCGACGAGGATCCCAGCGGGGATGAGGATGGCTATGATCCTCCCGCGGAGGTCGCGGACCTCCGCCGTATGCGCCCGGTCGGAGAGCTTGTTCAACCCTTCCAGGCTAACCGCGTAAATTCGCTCCGGACCGAGCTTCTGCCCAGCTTTGGCGAACAACCCGGCGGCGCCCGTCCAGACCTGACGGGAAATTATGAGAAGCACCCCGAGTCCGAACGTAGCCAGGGCGAGCAGGTTCTCGGGACGGGCGTCCAGATGATAGGCGGGCTCGACGCTCTCTACCGACGCTGCGTAAGAGACGGCCCCAGCCGCCCTTGCGAGCTCCGCGAAGGGATCTATAAATACGCCGCCGGCCAGGACAAAGAGCCCGAGCCCGGCCACCGGCGCAACGAGCGCCACGGGAAGCTTCCGCGCCTCGGTCACGGTCTCCCCGAGGAAGATGCCGCCCCAGAACCTCCAGGTATAGGCCAGGGTCAGGACGGCTGCGAATAGGGATATCCCGACGAATATGGGCCCGCGTTCCAGGGCGGCCGCGAAGAGCAGTTCGTCCTTGAAGAACCCGATGGTCAGAGGAAAAGCGGCCAGACCCGCCGCCGCGACCCCGCCGGAGACGGCGAGTACCGGCATCTGGCGCGCCAGACCGCCGAGGCGCGAGAGCTTATCCTCTCCCGTTGCTTCCGTCACCGCCCCGGCGGTTAGGAAAAGGGCGCTTTTCAAAAGGGCGTGGGCAATAACGTACAGGGATGCCCCTGCCGCCCCGTACTTGCCGCCGAGCCCGAACATGAACACGACGTAGCCGTACTGGGAGATCGTGGAGTAGGCCAGGAGTTGTTTTAGCACGTCACGCGTGAGCGCCAGGATACCTCCGACGGCTATAGAGGCGGTCCCGACCACCAGGAACCCGGTCAGCAGGGCGTCGCTCTTCTGGAGCAGCGGGTACACCCGTCCGATCAGGAGCACCCCGGCGGCGACCATCGCAGCGGAATGTAGATAGGCAGAGACCGGAGTCGGTGCCGCCATCGCCCGCGGCAGCCAGAAGTGGAGCGGGACCTGGGCGCTTTTCGCCAGTCCCGCAACGGCTATAAAGGCCCCGGCGGTTGTCAGAAGAGGTCCCGTTTCAGTCAGGTCGGCGAGACGGGGGATCGAGAAGGTCCCATAGGCTGCGTAGAACATCAAAGCGCCTATGAGTAGTAGGACAGCGGTTATTCCGGTTATGAGGAGGGCCATTAGGGCGGAGTAGCGGGACTCTTCCTTATGCTCGTCATAGCCGATCAGGTAGTAGGAAGCGATGGCGGTGAGGTCCCAGAAGACGAAGAGGAGGATCAAGTCCTGCGACATCGCGAGCCCTACCATCGAGCCCATGAAGAGCAGCATGAAGAAGTAGAAACGCGGCGCAGCCGTCTCCGGTCTCCCCTCGTGCTCCAGATGTAGCGGTAAGTACCGCCGAGAGTAGACCAGGACCGCGAAACCAACCCCGGTGGCGAGCAGGGAGTAGAGCGCGGCGAGACCGTCCATCTTTACGGCGAAACGTAGGTCCAGGGTGGGAGCCCACGCGAAGTTCACCTCTCCCCCTCCCGAGAGCCAGACGTAGAGCGTAGCACCGGCGGCCAGG
Organism: Rubrobacterales bacterium; assembly: GCA_038198625.1. Classification (GTDB taxonomy): domain Bacteria; phylum Actinomycetota; class Rubrobacteria; order Rubrobacterales; family Rubrobacteraceae; genus JBBPZK01. The sequence goes on along the minus strand of JBBPZT010000217.1, from coordinate 32,351 downwards.
GCCGCAAGCACCGCCCCAACCGGCGCAGACAAAGAGGGACGAAAGGTTCCGGCAAGCGCCGCGGCGGGCGCGGCGACGAGCGCCAAGATGAGCGGGACGAGTACCACCCAGGCCGTCAGGAAGTATTCCAATCACGGTCGGGGATCCGGCACGGGTTCGCGACTACATCTAGCGGTTCGGGGTTCGTGGAGCGCTCCAACTACATCTCCCGGGTTGGGCAGCAGGTCTTTCGGAATAAGTCTAGCCGTTGATCCGCCGCTTTATAGTAGCTTACGACACGTTGGTTGTCGCCGAGGCCACCCGGTATTGGGATGATGCTCTTACTTACTCGTGGTGCAATTTCGGGGAGTGCTCGATGGTGGAAGAGTTAATCTCGTTCCGTGCTCTGGACTGCCGCCGGGGTCGCCAGACACGAGCGTTTTGGGCGGCGACGTAGGAGCCGATCACGAGCGTGGCCGCGATAGCCTGTGCGGCGAGGCCTTCCACCGTGGGGAAGACCGCGAACCACATCCCGAGCCACCCCGGAAGGGGCAGGTTCAGGTCTGTGGTTGGGATCCAGGCCGCCTGCTGTAGCTCCTGGGCGCTCTCACCCACCATGACGATGAGGACGACGCCGAGCAGGACTCCGGTTGCGACCAACATCTTCTTGTACGGCAGCCGCTTGTGAGCCAAGAAGGTCAGCACCGCGACTACCGAGGTCAGGGCGAGCCCGATAGCCGTCCCCTTCAAAACGGCCCCCGAACCGACCTCAAGCCTGAGGTTTTGCAAGAAGAGAACCACCTCGAAGCCTTCCCGGTAGATCGCGCTGAACCCGAGTAGCGCGAGACCCAGGTAAGCCGCTGATTTGTTCCCGTCCGAGCGTTCGAGGGTCCGCTTCCTGCTGCGGTGGTGCAGCCCGATCCAACCGGTCCAGTAGATCTTGTGAAAAAACCAGTTCATCACTACCAGGAGCACCACTATCGCCAAAAGCCCAGTCCCAGCCTGCACGTCGAGAGCAGGCGCGTTGACGGCGGAGATCAAAGCCACGACGATGAACCACGTCGCCACCGTTGCCAGAAAAGCAGCGCCCGAACCGGCCGCGACCGGACGCCAGTGATTCCCGCGCTCCCGGAACAGCCCGGCCGTGACCGCCGCCAGAACCAAAATCGCCTCAAGCCCCTCGCGAAAGACCAGGATACCGCTGTTCAGAACAGCCGCCGCCGGGCTCAAGTTTCGGGCCGTGGGATCCGGGACCCCGCTGGCCGTGACCGCCTGCCACACCATGGCACCAGCCACCAGCGAAGCCGCCAAAATCACGGCGACGAGCCAGGGATTCCCAAAAGCGCGGCGTACGCTAGATTTACCCAACAAAAGTCGGCCTCCAAATGGAAATGATTCTCATTAAGCCAAGTATTGCCCCTGAGGTATCCCTGGTCAAGAAATTAAAGTTTCCGGCGTGATCTGGATCAATACGTGCCCTCTGCGTCATCTCGAAGGAGCGGGGGCGTTAGAGGGCGGCGCCCTGACTGGCTACGTGCGGCTGACCAGCAGTTCCGAGGCGTGGGCGAGCGATGCTTCGTCTACCCTGCCAGAGAGCATCCGGGCGAGTTCCCGGCGCCGCTCCTCGCCTTCCACCCGGAGGATGCGGGTCAGGGTGCGACCGTCGGACTCTTCCTTGGCGACCACCACGTGCGAGCCGGCCTCGGAGGCTATCTGGGGGAGGTGGGTGATGGTCAGGACCTGGTTGCGCTTACCCAGCTCCCGCAGCTTCGCCCCGACTGCCGTGGCTGTTTCTCCGCCGATCCCGGCATCCACCTCATCGAAGACGTAGGTAGCGCCGGGCTCGATGCGCTCCTGGGCGAGCCGGATGGCGAGCATGATCCTCGACAGTTCTCCTCCGGAAGCATACCGGCGCACGGCCAACTCCGGCTCACCGGGGTTTGGCTGAATGACGAACTCGACCCGCTCGACCCCCGAAGGCCCTGGCTCCGAGGGGACGAGGTCCGCACGAAACGTGGTCTTGCCGAGGTTCAGGTCCGCCAGGTTCTCCCCCACCTTCTCCGAAAGCCTCCGCGCCGCCCGCCGTCGCCCATCGGATATCTCCGTCGCGAGTGTTCCGAGCCGCTCTTCTCCCGAACGAATGCGGGCCTCTAGCCCGGCCGTCTCCTCATCCAGGTTCTCCAGACTCCGCAACCGACCCCGCGCCTCCTCCAGGAATCCCTCGACGTCCTCACCATACTTGCGCTCCAGTGCTTTCAGCGAAACCAACCGCTCTTCGACCTCGTCCAGACGAGCTGGGTCGGCCTCCAACTCATCCAGATAGGAGCGCAACTCGTAGAGCAAGTCCTCGAGCTCCGCCGAGAGACCGTTCAGGCGATCCAGAACCCCGGAGAGCGTCTCGTCGTGGCGAAAGGCCCGCTCCAGTTCAGAAGAAGCCTTTCCTACCGAGTCGATCGCGCCGCCCTCTTCGGAAGAGAGATATGCCACAGAGGCGGCGGCCGCCTGGAGAAGATCGGTCACGTTACGGAGCCTGTCGCGTTCACGGGTCAAATCGGCCACTTCGTCCGCGCTGTAGTTCTCTGTTTCGAGTTCGGAGACCTGAAAGCGGAGGAAGTCGACTTCTCTGAGGCGAGATTCGGCGGAAGCCCGGACCTCGGCGAGCTCCCGCCGGTCTCCCTCGACCTGAGACCAGAGCTTTATTCTCTCCTCTTTCGACCGGGCAGCTCCCTCATCCAGGAAGTCGTCCAGGATCTCCAACTGCTCTGAAGGTTCGGTAAGACGGGTCTGTTCCCGCTGGCTGTGATACGAAACGAGGCGCTCCCCGAGTGAGGCGAGCGCCTTTACCGGCACGGTCACACCACAGACGTAGCACCGGGAGCGCCCCTCGCCCGTCAAAGTTCGTCGGAGAACCAGGCCATCATCGGTGTCGAGATCTATCTCTTCGGCCAGGTCTCCAAGGACGCCGGAGAGCATCTCCCGGCCGAGGTCGTCCGGTAATAGAAAAGTTCCCTCGATGGTAGCCTTGTCGGAGCCGGTGCGGACGGTTTCGGAGCGGGCGCGGCCTCCGAGAAGGAGTTGGAGGGCGGTGGCGAGCAGGGTCTTCCCGGCTCCGGTCTCGCCGGTGATGGCGTTCAGGCCGGGAGAAAGTTCCAGCCTGGCCGCTTCGATCAGGGCGATGTTCTCGACGGAAAGTTCCGTGAGCACTACAGGAATGTCCTCCGAACCGCTCTCCACCACGTCCACTCGTCGGTCCTGCCTATTTTAACGCTTTCCCGAGAGAGCTTTACCTGTATCCTCCCCCCCGGATCGAGCTCGCGTGGGTCGTCACCGTCCACCGAGAGGAGCGCCCCGCGGTCGACGAGCCTGAGCTCAGCGGTCTGGCCCTCCCCGAGCACCAGAGGACGGCTCGTCAGGGCGTGCGGTGCTATCGGGACGAGTACGTAGCACTCTGCTTCGGCCGAGACTATCGGGCCACCGGCCGATAGAGCGTAGGCTGTGGAGCCGAGCGGTGTCGCCGCGATAAAGCCGTCGCATCTGAAAGCGAAAAGCTCCTCTCCTCCGACCGAGACGTCTATAGAGGCGATCTGGTGCGGCTGCTGCTTGACGATAACGGCGTCGTTGAGCGCCAACCGCGTCTTCTCTTCTCCGTCGACCCGAACCTCCAGCATCCGGTAATCCTGGATGTAGAGACCGTCGCCGAGCACTTTCTCCACCCCGGACTCTATCTCATCCGGCAACATGCCGGACATGAACCCGACCTTGCCCAGGTTCACCCCGACGAGCACCTTCCCGGGATACATCCGGGAAGCCCTGAGCATGGTCCCATCTCCTCCCAGCACGAAGACCAGGTCCAGGTCAGAGTCGCCATTGGGCTCGTCCTGGGGACGGACCTCGGCCACCTCCACGTTTCGTTTCCTGAGCGCGGCGGCGAGCCGCTCGAAGTATTCTCCGCTCACCTTCGGGTTCGCGACGACTCCAACCCGTCGCACCGCCCGGGCATCCCCCTGGATATTACCCACCCGCTACTACCTCCCGTATCCGGGCTTCTTTGAGAGCCGCCGGCGCCCTCCGCATCAGATAGAGCGGATACTCGCGGTTCCCGGCCCGGCGTCCGGCAACCGGGGAACGCGTAACGTCGACGGCGCCGAAACCTAGAGTAGCGAAAGATTCGACAACCTCTTGAATCACGGCGGCGTGAACTTCCGGGTCACGGACCAACCCCCCGCGTCCAACCTTCTCAGGCCCAGCCTCGAACTGCGGCTTGACGAGAACGACCGCCTCCCGGATCGACCCGGTAGTCGAGATAAGGTTCCCAAGCGCCACGACGAGGGAGATAAAAGACAGGTCCGCCACCAGAAACTCCGGCTCGAACGGCAACTCTTCGCCGGAGAGCCTCCGCACGTTGGTCCTCTCCATCACCACGACTCGGGAATCGTTGCGAAGCGTCCAGTCAAACTGTCCGTAGCCCACATCCACCGCGAGTACCTTGGCCGCCTCCCGCTGCAAGAGCACGTCGGTGAACCCTCCCGTGGAAGCCCCGGCGTCTAGGCAAGGCCGGCCGGCCACCGGGATGTCGAAAACCTCCAGGGCCGCATCCAGCTTCTCCCCGGCCCGCGAGACAAAGCGCTGCTTACCCTCCACGTCCAGGGGTTCTTCCAGGCCGACTCGAAGGCCAGCCTTCGTGGCGACCTGTCCGCCGACCCGCACGGCTCCGGCCAAGATGAGTCCTTGGGCCTTCTGCCGGCTTTCGGCGAGGCCTCGTTCGACGAGAAGCATGTCGAGCCGCCGCGGCTCACGCCGCTGCACGCGCCGTGTAGCTTCGCCGGTGATAGCTAGCTCTCCCGGTGGCGGACGAAGAAGACCAGGTCCCGAAGGCCAGAGGAATCGCCATCCACCCGCGAGAGGGCGGACAAGGCCCGCTCGGCAGCCTTGTCCGCTTCCTTTCTGGCGCCTTCCAGACCATAAGCGCCGACGAAGGTCGCCTTGCCCTGTTCGGCGTCGCTGCCAGCGCTCTTGCCCAGGGCTTCGCGGGTGGAAGTCGCGTCCAGCACGTCGTCGATTATCTGGAAGCAGAGCCCGAGCTCCAGGGCGTAATCCGAGATGGCCGTCTGTTCATCTTTCGTGGTGTCGGCGAGTATGGCGCCGATACGCGCGGAAGACTTTATCAGGGCTCCGGTTTTGTACTTGTGGATCATATGCAGCGTATCCGGGTCCACGCCGCCCCCGGCCCCGGTATGGTCCATGTCTATGACCTGCCCACCGACCATCCCGTTCACCCCGGTCGAGCCGGCGAGTTCTCTCACGACCTCTACCACCTGATCGCAGCTACCTTTCTGGTGGACCGTGATCAGGGTTAGCGCCTCACCGAAGAAAGCGTCGCCCGCCAGGATAGCCATAGCCTCCCCGAATTTCTTGTGGGCCGTCGGCCTTCCGCGCCGGTAATCGTCGTCATCCATCGCGGGCAGGTCATCGTGGATCAGGGAGTAGGTGTGGATGAGCTCTATGGCCGCCGCCGAGGGTAGCGTAAGGGCTGGGTCCGTACCAAAGACCCGCGCCGTCTCCATGCACAGGGTCGGCCTGACACGCTTGCCGCCCGCGAGCATCGAGTAGCGCATGGCTTCCACGAGCCCCAAGAGCCGGGGCTCCTCCGAGAAGTAGAGTCCTTCGAGGTACTGCTCGAACTTCATCCGGTGCTCTTCCCAGAGCGTCACGCTAGCCATGCTCCACCAACCTGCTTCCCGCCCCCCGCAACACGCCCCCGACGAAAGCGGGCGACTCCTCGCTGGAGAACCCCGTTGCGAGCTCTATAGCCTCGTTGATCGCCACCTCAAGCGGCACGTCCTCTACAAAGAGCATTTCATATAGAGCTATCCTCAAGATCGTCCTATCCACGAAACTCATCCTGTAGACCGGCCATCCAACCGAGACTTCAGAGAGCCGCGCGTCCAGGTACTCTGTTTCCTGGTCCACACCTCGGGACAGCCGCAGCGCATACTCGTCGAAATCTCCCCGATACGATCGCCAGCGTTTGACGGTTTCACCAACCATCCACCCGTTGACGTCACTCTGATACAGTACCAGGAACGCTTGTTTTCGGGCGGTTCTGCGACTCAAGACGATCAAACCCTAGTCAGGTATTCGTTGGAACGCGTGTCGACCCGCACCCGCTCGCCAGGGTTGACGAAGAGCGGAACCTGGACCACTAGCCCCGTCTCGAGCGTGGCGGGCTTGCTTCCTCCGGTCGCCGTATCACCCTTGAGGCCGGGATCCGTCTCCGAAACTTCGAGGTCCACGTGGGCCGGCGGCTCCACGCTCACGACCTCACCGTCGGCCGAGAGCACGGTGACCACCCCGTTCGGGACAGTGTATCCGGCGGTTTCGCCAAGAACGTCGGCCGGAATGGCGAACTGTTCGTAGGTTTCTTGATCCATGAAGTAGAACAGGTCGCCATCACGGTAGAGGTAGCTCATCTGCCGCGATTCCGTCCTGATGTCCTCGACCTTCTCTCCGGCCCGGAAGGTCTTGTCCACCAGGGAGCCGGTATCCATGTTGCGCAGACGCGTCCGGACGAAAGCCGCGCCCTTGCCCGGCTTGACATGCTGGAAATAGGCGATGGTAAACCGCTTACCATCCACCCGGATGGCGGACCCGTTCTTAAATTGATTCGTTGAGATCATCTCGAAAACCCCTCTTACGACTCGAAAATAGAGCGAAAAGTCCCGGCCCGGTGATAACCGGCCCCGACACCAAAATATTATCGCACAGATCCAACCCTTCTAATCGCAACTGAGCCTCAGGCCAACCCGGCAACGAAGGAGCAGCGGGGGATCCCCTATCGGAACTCGGCGAACAGCCAGCGGCTAGCCAACCCCGCGGGTAAGGATATAACGAACGGCGGCTTCGTAACCGTGGATACCCATACCAGCCACGACAGCGTCTACCGCCGGAGAAACTACCGAGTTTCGCCTCCAGGGCTCCCTGGCGTGTATGTTCGAGATGTGGACCTCTACTTTAGGTACATCTACAGTTTCCAGGGCGTCGTGGAGAGCATAGGAGTAGTGGGTCCAGGCGCCGGGGTTGAGGATCAGGCCGTCGTATCCGGCCGCCTCTCGTATCCATCCCACCATCTCTCCTTCGTAATCCGTCTGTCGGTGATCCAGCTCCGCGTCCGGGAACGCGCCTTGCAGATGATCCTCGATATCTTTCAAGGTCTCTTTACCGTAGAACTCGGGACGCCGCTGACCGAGAGATCCCAGGTTTACCCCGTTTAGTATGAGGACCCTACTCAACGACGGCCTCTATCGCCCGCCGAACCTCATCTTCTCCGACCCGCACACCATACAAGGGCCGACCAACATCTTCGAGCAACACGAACCTGTGCTCCACCGTGGAATCGGATGCCCGGCGCTTCTTGTCACGACCCATCGCCGCCAGCACTTTCTCAACCGATACCCTAGGTGTCTTTACCGGTAACCCGGCGGAGAGCAGCAGATCTTCGTGCAGGTCTTTCAGGGTAGTCCCCAACTTCTCCTCGGAGATTCCGGCAGCGGCGACCATGCCCACGCCCACAGCCTCGCCGTGAGAGAAAGCATAACCTGAGACGGCTTCGAGGCCGTGTCCTATGGTGTGGCCGTAGTTGAGGATGGCCCGCCGTCCGGACTCGAACTCATCCTCCGCAACCACCTCCGCCTTAAAACGCACCGGCCGGACTACCAAGCGCAGCAGAGCTTCGGGCTCCAGATCCATAACCCTATCTATCAGGTTCAGGTCTATCAGGTACTCTCCACCGCAGAGGAGGCCCATCTTGATCACTTCGGCGAGGCCGTTGGAGAGCTCTCGTTTGGGCAGGGTGCGGAGCCAGCCGAGGTTCGCCACGACAGTGCGGGGTCTTACGAAGGTCCCGACGAGGTTCTTTCCCTCCGGCAGGTCCACGCCAACCTTGCCGCCCACAGAGCTGTCCACCATCGCTAGTAGGGAGGTCGGGAGCGCCACGAGGTTTATGCCCCGCATGAAGGTGCCCGCGACGAAACCACCCAGGTCGCCCACGACCCCGCCGCCCAAAACAAAAAGGGTTCCGTCGCGAGTCAGGCCGGAACGGGCCAGGCGCCGGATCGCCGAACCGTAGGTCGAGAGGTCTTTCAAGCTCTCGCCCGCCAGTATCTCTATGACGTCGGCTACACGCCAACCGGAGCGCTTTAGAGAGCCGGTAACAGATTCCGCGTGCAACGGGCCGACGTTGGAGTCGGTCAGGACCGCGCAGACGCCGGATTCGAGAAAGCGGGATATTTCTTCCGCTGGGTCCAGGTCCGCGCCGATGATAACGGTGTAGGTCGGTGTGCCCGCGACTTCTACTGTTACTGTTTCAGCCACGCCATTATCTCCCCTGTTATCTGTTCCGGGCCACGCCCTCGCGCCGCGATCTCCAGGTCCGCGAACTCACGGTAATGTGGCAGCCGATCCATATATCGCCTTTCGAACTCCTCACGGCTCTCGGCTCGCAGAGGGCGTCCGCCGCCGCGGGTCCTGACGTAGAGTATCTTCATCTCCTCCTGGAGAAATACCGTGGGGACATGCTCTAACAGCCGGCGGTTTGGCGGATAAGTGACCACGCCGCCGCCGCAGGAGATCACCTTTTCATTGGGATCTTTAAGCACGCGGGCGAGTGTATGGTGTTCGATCTTCCTGAAGCCGGCTTCCCCATTTTTCTCGAAGATCCTGGGGATGGAGCGTCCTTCGTCACGGGAGATCTCCAGATCCAGGTCCACAAAATCCCTATCTAGCTTGCGGGCAAGGACACGACCGACGGTGCTCTTACCGCTTCCCATGTATCCGATCAAAGCCACGGTCCCGTCCACGGCTTCAGGAGGAACGCGCCCCGTGGATGGTGTCTTTGAGACGGCGCACGTATGCGTCGTGGGACGCGTGGATGTCGGTCATGTTATCAGCCCCAAATTTCTCCAGGAAGGCTTCGGCCAGCACAACCGCGACCATTGACTCCCCGATCACCGCAGCTGCCGGTACCGCGCAAGAGTCGGCCCGCTCCCTGAAGGCCCGGGACTCCTCTCCGGTGGAGAGGTCCACGGTGCGCAGGGCTTTCGCTATCGTCGAGATCGGCTTCATGGCGGCGGAAACCACAACGGGCTCACCGTTTGTCATACCCCCTTCGAGACCGCCAAGGCGGTTGCTCGCCCGCGCGAGATGCCCGTCTTCCAGCAGGATCGCATCCTGCACCTCGCTGGAACGGTGACGCGCGACCTCGAAGCCCATGCCCACCTCTACACCCTTTATGGCGTTGATGGACATCACCGCCGCCGCGAGCCGCGCGTCGATCTTGTCGCGCCAGTCCACGTAGGAACCGAGCCCCGGCGGGCAACCTTCGGCCACGACCACGAACTCGCCGCCCAGGGCGTCGCGGGCGTAGCGGGCGGCGTCGATCTCCGCTTTCATCTTCTCGGAGACATCCGGGTCCGGACAACGAACCTCGGAACCATCGGCCTTTCGGGCATCCGCTGACGCCCGCTCCTTGTCGTAGGCGGCGCCTCCTATGCGGTAAACGGCGCTGTGGATCTCGACCCCGAACTCAGCCAGAAGCTTCTTGGCAACACCCCCGGCTGCCACCCTGGCCGTAGTCTCACGGGCGCTGGACCGCTCGAGGACGTTTCTGAGGTCGTCGAAAGCGTACTTCTGCATCCCGGCTAGATCAGCGTGTCCGGGCCGGGGCAGTGTGACGGTCTTGGAGGCCTCATCCGGAGGGTCCGGAGACATCCGGTCCTCCCAGTTAGCGTAGTCGTTGTTGCGCATCAGCATGGCGACCGGCGAGCCCAAGGTGTAGCCGTGACGCACCCCACCGAGGAACTCCACCTGGTCTTTCTCTATCTTCTGCCGCCCACCCCGCCCGTAGCCCTGCTGCCTGCGGGTAAGGTCGCGATTGATATCTCCCGCCAACAACTCCAGCCCCGCCGGAACCCCGTGTACCAGGGTTACCTCAGCTGGGCCGTGTGACTCACCCGACGTCGAAAAACCGAACCTCACCGTAAAAAGTCCTCTCCAATATAGTTCAAGGCCACGCTATTTATACCCGCCGGAGAGAATTCCGCCAGTGTCCGGTAGCCTGCCCCCGGAGTTGGGTAGACCGTTTCTCGCGTTGTTACCGGTCGCCTGGGCCCTGGCTTGCCTGCGAGCCTGGATAATAGCAGCGCGACGCATCCGGGCAGCCCGCATGCGCACAGCGCGTTTGCGCTCAGCGACCGTTCCTTTGCCGGCCCCCGCTCCTCCACTGGAAGCGTTGTTAGTGGTGCTATCACCCGGAGAAGAGTTGCTAGATGAGCCACCGTTTGCATTTCCGCCATTACTAGGCGTATTGGCTCCGCTGCCGGTTCCACCACCGCTGGCGGAGCTTGTAGATCCACCACCAGAACCACTGCCGGAAGTATTGCCGGGCCCCGACGACCCGGACTTCGTGCTTCCGCCCGCCGGTTTCACGAGTTGCCTGAACGGGTCTTTGTTCGTGTACGCGGCATAGGAATCGACGTTCTTGTTCTCGGACTGCGGAACCGGCGCCTCCCGGCTCCCGTTCAGAGAGGTGCCGTTCTGCGAGCCGTTAGGCGCCTGCGCCAACTGCGAACGGCTCGCGGCCTGCTCGCCACCCGACCCGGAGAAAGCGCCTGTCAATACCCAGACGAAGATAAGTAGCGCCAAAACTCCAAGTACCGTCGGCAGGATCCGGCTGCCAAGGGGAGAGAGCCCCGTGAGTCCGTCTAACATCTCCCGCAGCCTACGGGGCACCGGTCACGCCTCCCTGGGCGCTCTCGTTCGGGCCGACGGTCGAGCCGCCACCGGGAATGCTCCCCGAGGTACTCCCCGGAGTTGGCGGGGGCGAAGGCGCCACCGAGGCAGGGCTCGTGGAACCCCCGGAAACTTGATCGTAAACCTCAGCTTTAACGTCGACCTTTAGCAGGCGCTCTATCCCCGGTTCGGTCGTGGTCGTCCCGCCTCCCTGCTGCGCCGGCTCGTAGGTGACTTCGTTGACCGTCACGAGACGGGCCAGGTTCCGCACGCGGCGCAGCCAGTCTTCCATCTGCGCGTAAGTGCCTTCAAAGGACATTGTAATCGGTATGCGCTGAAAGTCACCTCCACCAGGAGGCGCTTCGGGGGTTCCAGGTAGGATAGAGAGTTGGGTGACGTTTGCGGCACGCGAGACCTCTTCGATCTGGACCAGTAGGGTTGGGATCTCCGGTTGTTCCGGTATCCTTTTCGCGAGCTCCAGGAGCTGGCGTTCCGTGTCTGGCGAATTGCGGCGTACCTCCTCCAGGTTGCTGACCTGCTGTTGCAATTGATTTAGCTGGGACTGCTTGTTGTTTTTCTCCTCGACCCGCTGCGCATAGTCGCTCCTCAGCGGTCCCAGCAGTAGGAAGTAGAAGCCGATCAGCAGGACCAGTATCACCAGCGCGCCGAGGATGAGTAGGTTGCGGTCGTTGCGTTCCAACTAATGCCTGTCCACCGGATGGCTCGCCAAGTCTTGAGAATTCCGGGATGGGCTCTCCCGTACATCGGCTGAAGGCCCGCTTTCGAGCGGAACCGCCGGGCCATCCTGACCGACAACGGTTATAAGCTCCGAGGAGGCCTCGAAGTTTATGGCGGGTCGAGAGTAGGTTTGCCGGTCGAGTTCCGCCGAGTTGAGTTGAGTGTTCGAGAGGTAGCGCAGGCTGTTCATTTGAACGATGAAGTCCGCGACATTCCGGTAACCAGGTAGCGCGACGCCGGTAAAGGTTATCGTCCCCGGCGGCCGGAGAGTCTGTCCCGAAGAAGCCTGGATGTCGATCGGGGCGGCCTGGGCGGTGAGGCTTTTTAGCGTGGTTGTCTGGGGGATCACGAACGCGAGGCCCTGGAAGAACTCGGCCCACGGGAAGCGGGTCCTGTATATCCCATCGGCCACCGGCTTTTTGGCGTCCAGGCTGGCCTGGAGGTCTCTGAAAGGCGCGAGCTCGGCCAGACGCTGGTTCTGCTGGGATATCTGCTGATCGAGGGTCGAAATCTGCTGCTGCTCGTTATTTAGGCGCACCAGGTAAAAGAGATAAAGACCGGCCATGATCACCAGGGCCGCCGCCCCGGCGACGAACAGTATACCTAGCACCCCGCCTCTCGGTAGGGAGAAGCTCCTCTGACGCTCCTCGGGGGGGAGCAGGTTTATCCGTCTCACGAGTCCTCCAGGGCCAAGCCGAGCGCGACCGCCAGAACAGGCTCCATCACCTCGAGCTGCTCTTCGGATACATTCGACTTGTTGGCCGCCAATTTCTGGAGCGGGTTTCCCCTGGAGGTCGGCAACTGCAGCAGCTCTCCCAGGTAGCTCTCCAGCCCGGCCACCAATGCACCTTCCCCAGAGACGAGGACCTGCGAGACTTCCCGTGCTCCAGGCTGGGAGTAGTGGTACTCGATGCAACGTTGCACATCTTCCACCAAGGTCTGGGCCGCGTCCTCGATCCCGCGCCTCACGTTACGCCGGAACGTCCGATCTAGGGACGGATCCGTCTCGTCATCTTCCCCACCGCCGCCCTGCGACGACTCCAAATCCTCCGGGTTTTCGAGCATGACTTTAGAACGCGTAAGCACGTCCTCGGCGTCTTCCTCCGGGAGACCCGCGGCCCCGGCTACCATCCGGGCGAAGTAAGTCGAACCGCCTGGTATGAACCGGGTAAACATCAGGTTTCCGTGCTGGCAGACCACGAGGTTGGAAAGCTCGCTCCCTATATCCAGGAGCAGGATGTCTCCCTCATCGAAGAAATCCTCGGGTAGGGTCGCGCGAACGAGGGAGAGTGCCTTCACATCTATGCCTACCGGGCGCAAGCCGGCGGCGCGTATCGCAGAAGTGTAGCGGCCGACCATCTCTCGCTGGGCGGCGACGATCAAGATGCGGTCGAGGTCGGAGTCCTCTTCTTTCGGGCCGAGGCTCACGTAATCCATCACCGCCTCCTCCAGCGGCATCGGGATGTGATCCTGGGCTTCATAGCCGATGGCGCTCTTGAGGTCTTCCGGGCTCATGCGTGGAAAATCGAGCAACCTTACTACTATGCCCTGGTTCGCGAGCCCCAAAGAGACTGACCTGCCCTTGAAAGAATGCGTGGACCAGAACTCCTGTATCTCAGAGGTGAGCAGGTCGTGATCCGCCACCTCGCCATCCTCTATCGCACCAGGAGCGAGCCTATGATACCCGACGTGTTGGAGCGTATAGCTCCCCCCCACCTTCGAGAGCTGCACGGCCTTTATGGCGCCTCGATCTATATCCATACCGACGACCTGTGCCCTGAATCTGAAGCGATCCATCACTCAAACCACCCCGGCCAAACGCAAGTAAGCAACCCAGATCTCAGGTCCCACGAAAAGCGCCGCCAGCCCTCCGAGCGCCAGGAACACCCCGAACGGCAACGCGGTGTGCCGGTTCGTCTTGCCCAGCAATATGAGAGCCCCCCCGATAGCGGCGCCGAGTAGCGCCCCGAGAAAGACGGCAAGCGCCGCGTAAGGACCGAGGAACATCCCGAGCATTCCTCCCATCTTCACGTCTCCCATACCCATCCCACCAGGGTACGCGAGCGCGAGCGCGAGAAGCGCCCCTCCTACCATCAGAGCCGAGGCCAGATAGACCCACCACCGCGACGGCTCCACGGCGACCGAAATCCCGAAGCCGATGAGAGCCGCCGGGCCGATGATAGCGTTAGGGAGCAGCCGGTGCTCCAGGTCCGTGGCGGCGAGGACTACCAGCACCCCGATCAGCCCCAGCGCGGAGAGCAGTTCCACGCTCGGACCGAAAACGTACGCGGCAAGCCCGAACAGCCCTGCGGTCAGCGCCTCGATCAGCGGATAGCGAAACGAGATATGCACCCTACAATTCCGGCATCTGCCGCGCAGAAGGGCGTAGGAAAGAAGCGGTAAGTTGTCACGGGGCGAGATAGCCACCCCGCACTCGGGACAGTGGGAAGAAGGCCAAACGATGGACTCGCGAAGCGGCACCCGGTGGATCACGACGTTCAGGAAGCTTCCCACCACCAGGCCGAAGAGAAAGGCTAAAGCGAAGATCAAGCCTGAGCCTCGCGCGTAACGGACTGTAGCGCTCCCACCTCCACATCGGCCGCGATCTCCGCTTTGCGTCCGATGCTGGAGTTTTGCCCCAGTAGGGCCCTAGCCCCCACCCTGGCTCCCGGTCCTACTATAGCTCCGGCGGAGATCCAGGCTCCCGCCCCCAGCACGGCGTCCCTATCCACTACCGACCGGGGACCGAGATAGCAATGGCTCCCGACCACCGCGTCCGGCTGCACCACCGTTCCAGCCCCGATGACCGTGCCGTCTCCCACCTCGGCCTCAGCAGAGACATACGCCGCCGGGTGAACGGCTTTTACGAACCGCCCCCCGAGGCCCCTTATAGAGTTCGCTATCCTGAGCCGGGACTGATTGTCCGTTATGGCGACGATCACGTGTACCGGCTCGATAGAGAGCATGCTCTTGAGCATGGCGATGTCCCCGAGCACTGGAAACCCCCTGACCCTAGACGGTATCATGGCATGGGCGTCGTCGTAGAAACCCAGGATAAACCCCTCCGAGCCGGCGGATATAAGGACGTCGAGGGCGAGTCTCCCGTACCCACCCGCACCAACTATGGCTACCCTGAGTTCGTCTTCGAACCCTGTTTCTTGCATCTCAACCTGTGGCTGAGGCACAGGGCTTCTGGTCTCGGGCTCTCTTATTTTTCCCTCCTCCCAGAGGACATAATTCTCCCACTCTCGCGCGAAAGTTTAACACTGTTGCCCGAAGCCCGCCCCGTCTGACAACGTGCCGCGCGTTGTTCAGGAGTGGAAAGAGCCTTCGAGAGAGTTTCCTCGAAGGAACTCCGCAGCCGGTAGTGGTCTACCGCCTGGAAGCTGGAGTTCCAGGAGTTCTATAGCTCCCTCGCCGCATCCAACGAACATACGTCCTTCTCCGTTTAATATCTCGCCTGCCGCGAGTGACGGGTCTTCTTCCACGACCTTCGAGCCGAGCAAGCGGACCGGGCCACTGACCTTGCGGTGGAAGGCACGGGCCCCTATGTGGGGCGCGAGGGCCCGGATCCGATCATGAACCTCTGATGCATCGCGCTCCCAATTCAAAGTCCGCTCTTCGGCGGATATCTTGGGGGCGTAGCTTGCCTGCGAATCGTCTTGCCCTCCGAGCCTCATAGTGCCGGACTCGAGCGCATCCATGCCTTCTACTATGGCTTCGGCCCCGACATGGGCCAACTCACTGGTAAGCTCGCCTCCGGTAGTATTCGGAGAGATCGGCACTTCTTTTTTAAGTGCGACCGGTCCGGTGTCGAGCCTCTCGCCCATCTTCATTATCGAGACGCCCGTAGCGGCTTCACCAGCCATTATAGCCCGCTCTATCGGGGCGGCGCCGCGGTAGGCGGGGAGCAACGAAGCGTGTACGTTCCACGCGCCGCGCGGGCAGGCTTCAAGGGTATCTAGACGGAGGATCTGACCGTACGCGGCGACGATGAGGGCATCGTGACGGGAGATTTCCGAGACCACTTCCCCGATCCGGGCCGGCTGTACAAGCACAAGCCCGGCTTCCTTTGCCAACTCCGCCACTGGAGTTGGGGCGGTTTTCCTACCTCGTCCTCGCCTGGCATCGGGCTGGGAGACGACGAGCCCGACCGTGTGCCCGGAACCGAGGAGGCCGCGAAGAATAGTGGCCGCGAACTCCGGCGTACCGGCAAATGCCAGCTTCAAGACGTACGATGCCCGACGCTTATCCGCGGGCCAACAAGTTCTCGCGCATCTCGCGCATCACAGCTTTGCGAGACTCCCGATCAGTCCGGTCGAGGATCAAAACGCCGTCGAGGTGATCTATCTCGTGCTGCAATATACGGGCCAGGAGCCCTTCTACCTCTATCCGCACCGGCTCTCCCGTTACGTCCCTACCAGAGACCGCAATACCTTTGGAGCGTTCGACCTCTACAAGAACACCAGGGATAGACAGACATCCTTCCGGAGCTTTTTCGGACTCTTCGGTCCGGCTCTCCACAACCGGATTCACGACGACATACTCCTCTTCCTCGACGGCCGCGACCAGGATGCGCTTGAGACGCCCTATCTGGTTAGCGGCGAGCCCGACCCCGTCATGGGACCGCATGGTGCTCAACATATCGGCCGCTAGCCGTTCGAGCGACTCATCGAAGTCTTTTACCGGCGTGGAACGGGACTTGAGTACGGGATCTCCAAACCTCTTCACCTCAAGCTCCATTAGCCTCAAACCTCCTCGGGATCAATCTCAACCTGCACTTTAAGTTTACTATCACCGCGAGCTATAGTACGCGCTGACAGACTGGCGGCTCTCGCCACCGCCGGGCGCTCGTGGCTTTTGATCAGCACCCGCCATAACATTTGTGTCCCGGAGCGGCCAAGAGGGACGGGATTCGACATCTCTACCGTCTTTTCCAGGACCGGGCGCAACCCTGATTCTACCGCAAGCCGGACCGATTCCTCATTTCCTCGCAGTCTCAAAGAAGCCATGTGGGTGTAAGGTGGGTAGCGAAGGGAGCGTCGCCTCGAGAGTTCCGCCGAGGCGAAAGAAGGGTAATCTCCGCGCAAAGCCGCCTGGAGGGCGTAGTGCTCCGGTGCACGAGTCTGGACCAGCAGGCGCATCCGTGCTGCTTCCGTCGCCCGGTAAAGCAGACGAAATGCCCGCTCCACTGCCCCGACGCTACTCCCGAGCAGGTACGAATCCGCATCGGGAACGGCGATTATGTCCCATTCTCGGTTCAAGATGTAACGGGCGGTTCCGACGACGATCCGGGCATCTTCTTGCTCGATAGAGTCGGCGGTCAGGAGTCCGACGGGGATGTCGAGTGCGGTGGAGATGTCCTCCCGCACCCGCTCGACGGCGAGGCCGGTGGGCGTCATACGCTCGGAGCCGCATATGTTGCACGACCCGTCGGCCTGTTCTCGTCTTCCACAGCGGGCGCAGACGAGTAAGTTCGTCTCTCTGTGTAGGGTGAATGGCAAGTCGCAGTTCGGGCAAGAGCTCACGGCTCCACAACGGTTACAGGAGACGGCCGTCGCGTATCCGAGCCTGTTCGAGATCACCCCTACCCGGTCATGACCCTCGACGCCCTGACGGCAGGCATCGAGCAGGGTAGAACTCAACGCCGCTCCGGAACCTCTCATGTCGATAATGCGCGCCGCCGGACGGTCCGGAAAAGTGCGCGCCGGTAGCTCTCTCAGGTCGGAACGGGCGTAGAGCTGTAGAGATGGGGTCGGAGATAGAAAGAGGACACCGGAACCGTCGATCCCGGCACGCTCCAGTGAGATCTCCCGAGTATGAATCGGTACCCCCTCGTAGCCCGGCGCCGCACGATGAGACTCGTTCGGCTCATCGACTATGCAGATGACACCCGGACGCGCCAGCGGCAAGAGCGCCGCCGCGCGGGTGCCGACCAGTACGTCGAGCGTGCCCTCCCGGGCCGCCCGATATACCGGGATACGGTTTCTGCCGAGGCCACTATGGTATGGGGCCACTGTATGATCCGCCGGGAGTGCCCGACGCAAGTTTCTGACCAGGACCTCAACGGCCTCTATTTCAGGGGCCAGGATCAGGGCCTGCCTCCCCCTCTCCACGGCTTCCCGCGCGACAGCCAAGACTGCCTCTGCCTGGTCCCCGGAAGGCAGCCGCCACAACCAGGCTCCGCCCGAATCGAGAACGCGTTCGGCGTTCCAGGAAAAGGGGTCCCCAAGATGATCCGCCTTGCCGCGAGTAGGAAAGATAGGGGCGGGGTCTGGGCGCTTCTCAAGCCTGGCGGCCCCGCGCCGGACCAGTTGCTTCAAGGTCGCCCTGTTGGCGCCGGTCTCCCGCAGCAGAGAAGACACCGTGCAGCCTGCACCGTGACGTTGTATCTCCTCCAGCAGAGCCCTCTGACGGTACGCGCGCCCGAGATCGGGGGTTGCTTCTTCCGACACCGCCCACTCCACCTTACGTTGCTCCGGCGGCGCGGGTGCCAGTTCGATCCTTTCGGCTGCTTCAGCCGTTTTCAAACCCTCGCCTCCGAGGGCATCACGCAACACCCGGCGACCTACAATGTCTCCTTTCCTCCAGGTCCATCCGGGAGCAGGTTCTGTTATCCGGTAACGACCCACCAAGAGGCCAGGAGTCAATGCAGACCGAAGCACGGATGGCAGCGGGATGGCCGCTGCCTCTGAAACCCATCCACATAACTCGGTAATCCGTGCGCCCGGCGAGAGTCCGCCGAGCACTTCCCGTATATCCTCCGTTGCCTTTCCACCGGCGTCACCCTCGGTCCGGATCACGACACCGAGTCTGGAGTAGCCGGAGAGCGGAACGACAACCGTGGACCCGACTCTGACCCTCGCCGCCAAGCGCCCTGGAATCCGGTAGCTAAAAGGCGGCAGGGCGTGCGTCGGTATCAGGAGGCTAACCAGAGCCTCGCGTGGTTTTTCGACAGGGATGGCTACTTGTTGGAGTACCTCACGTTGCAACCCGTAAGACCTACAAGCTTTGTATAGTCTACAGGCCCGCAGCCCGGCGCAGGGCGTCGGCGCGTAAGGTCTCTTCCCAGGTGAACCCCGGCTCGTCGCGCCCGAAATGTCCGTAGGCGGCGGTAGCGGAGTAGATAGGGCGCCGCAGCTTCAGGTCTCTTATGATCGCGCCGGGACGCAGGTCGAAATGCTCCTCGATCAGGGAGTTCAGCGTGGCTAAATCAATAGTCTCTGTCCCGAAAGTCTCGACCATGACGCTCTGTGGCCGAGCCACGCCTATAGCGTAGGAAATCTGGATCGTACACCGCTCGGCGAGCCCGGCGGCAACCACGTTCTTCGCGACCCAACGGGCGGCGTAGGAACCGGACCGATCGACCTTCGTCGGGTCCTTGCCCGAGAAAGCGCCCCCACCGTGCGGGATGGAACCACCGTAAGTATCCACGATGATCTTGCGGCCCGTCAGCCCTGTGTCGCCTTGCGGGCCGCCAGTCACGAAACGACCCGTCGGGTTGACCAGAATCTCGACGTTGTTCCGGTCAAAAAACTCTTCGGGCATCATCGGCTCGATTACGGTTTCGATAAGGTCGCCCTTGATCTCATCTTCCACACCATCCCGGTGCTGGGCTGAAACCAGAACCTTCTCCACTGCTACGGGCCTCGACCCCTCATAGCGCACGGTGACCTGGCTCTTGCCATCTGGCCTCAGGTAGTCGAGCATCCCGGTCTTGCGTACCTCCGCCAGCCGCCGCGTGAGGGCGTGCGCGAGGGTGATCGGCAACGGCATCAGGTCTTCGGTCTCCAGGCAGGCGTAACCGAACATCATCCCCTGGTCTCCGGCCCCGATCTCGTCTATTTCCTCATCGCTGGCGTGATCCACGCCCTGCGCTATGTCCCCAGATTGTGGGTCTATAGAGGTCATAACCCCGCAGGTCTCGTAGTCGAAGCCGAACTTCGCCCGCGTGTAGCCGATGTCGAAGACCTTTTTCCGCACCAGCGTCGGGATATCCACGTAGGTCGAGGTGGTAATTTCCCCGGACACCAAGACGAGCCCCGTGGTAACCAGCGTCTCGCAGGCGACCCGGCTCATCGGGTCATCGGCGATGGCGGCGTCCAGTATCGCGTCGGAGATTTGGTCCGCTATCTTGTCCGGATGTCCTTCGGTTACCGACTCGGAGGTGAAAAGGTGCGAGGTACGCGCACCGGACTGCTCCCGAACCTCGGGTTCCGATAGTGTTCTCTCAGCCATGCTACCTCCGCTTCTCCTCGTTCATCTCATGTACTAGTACGTCAAGGATAGCGCGAGCTACCTCTTCTTTGCCAGCCTGGGGCACGAACCTCTCTTCTTTCCACCCAACCACGTAGACTTCGTTCTCGTCGGAACCAAATCCTATACCGGGTTGTGAGATGTCGTTGCCTATGACCAGATCCACGCCCTTGGAACGAAGTTTCTCGCGCACGTCGCCGACGGGATCCCCGTGCGTTGCCGCGAATCCTACCATAAAGAGATCCGGATTCTTATCCCTGACACCCTTCAAGATATCCTCAGTGGCCTTGAACTCGATAGTCAGTAGCTCTTTGCGACGGATCTTCTCTCTCACCGGCTCGGCGGGCGTGAAATCCGAGACCGCCGCCGCCATGACGAGCGCGTCCGCCTCCGCCGCTTGCCTGCTCACTTCTTCACACAGCTCCCCGAAGGTCTCCACGGGGATCCAACGCACCCCAGGCTCGACCCGCTCCACGTTTGCCGCGACGACCGTAACCTCAGCCCCCATGCGCGCCGCCTCTCGTGCCACCGCCAACCCCATCTTTCCCGAAGAACGATTGCCCACGAAACGCACACTGTCTATCGGCTCCCTTGTACCCCCGGCCGTGACGAGAACACGCACCCCACTCAAAGCTCTCCCGAGCCTCCCGAGCACCGTGGCGACAATCTCACCAACCGAGACCATCTCACCTTTCCTCCCCTCGACAACCGTGACGCCGTCCCCTCGCAAAAGGTCAATATTTTGCCTGAGTGCCGGATGCAACGAAGTGCCTGCATCTTCTAGCCTTGGATTCCCAAACTCAAGACACAGTATTGTATTATGCGTTTGTTTGGTTGTAATGGATTTCAGGCCATGCGCCATTCGGGCGAGGGTTGAGGTGTGGGCCGGGACGAAGACTTCGATTTCAGGCCGTTGCGTCGGTTCTTTGACTACTTTCCCTGAGCCTGGAAAGGATGCGGGGCCGACGTAGAGCCTTGTCTGGTGTTCGAGGAGTATTTCGACCTGTTGACCGGCAGCGGAGAGTTGTCGTGAGATCTCCGGCACCGACAGGGCTCCCGGTCCGGGTCCGACAGAGAGCAGGATCAAGGACTGCAACCCGGATCCAGAGCCAGGCTTTCTTTAAGCCGCGCCCTGACCTTCCGAGTCTACGGCTTCGCCTTCGGCAGAATCAGATTCGACAGCTTCGGATTCGGTGGTCTCCATCTCGGGCTGCGGGGTGCTTTCTTCCGGCTCGGTTGCGTCTTGACCCTGGGGTACCTTGAAGGTGACCTCCAGTTTGTCCGCCCGGAGCTCCTCGATGGCTATGGTAAGCGGGTGCTGGGACTGGGTATGGACCTGCGGACCTGGTATACCAAGGGAGTCGTTGAGACCGAGGGTGGCGGTGTACTCATTGATCTGGCGCGCCCTCTTGGCGCCCGCGAGGGCCACTCCGTAGCGGGAGCCAACCTTCTCCAACAGCTCGTCTATCTTTAGATCATTCAGCATTATCTTCTCCTGTTACGATCTTAGTTAGCATGCCTATCATATCCCTGCGAGCCTGCTCGCGTTCGCCGTTGACCACCTCGTAGTCGAATTCCTTGCGGGCAGAGACCTCTGTAACGGCTGTGGTCATTCTAGCCTCTACCGCATCCGATGTCTCGGTAGCGCGGCCTTCCAGCCTGCGGCGCGTCTCGTCCAGAGAGGGAGCCCGGACGAAGATCATCTTCGCTTCCGGCCGCTTGTCGTGAACCATCCTGGCTCCCTGCAACTCTATCTCGAGTATTACCGAGAGGCCATTTTCAATGACCTCCTCGACCTTCTGCTCCGGGGTACCGTACAGGTTACCGGAGTACTCAGCCCATTCGAGGAATTTCCCTTCAGCGATCCACCGCTCGAACTCTTCCCGGGAGAGGAAGACATAGTCTCTGCCGTCTACTTCCCCGTGGCGCGGCGCGCGGGTAGTGGCGGAGACGGAGTAGGCTAGCTGCGGAATGGCGGCGAGAGCGGCCTGGATGAGGGTTGATTTTCCCGCTCCGGAAGGTCCGGAGACGACGATCAGGTGTCCTGGCAACCCAGAACTCCGATCAAGCGATCCCGCTGTCCATGTGTCAAACCCACGAGCGTTTTGGAGCGGCTAATGCTTGCTCCTCTCAAAATCCGCGTCACCTTGATTCGTCCCATACCTCGCAGAGCTAGAAGCATCTCTTCGACTTTCGCACCTTTCAGTTCCTCGGAGGGGTCCATGAGCAGATCGTAGATATCGAGCTTTCCGCTTTTGAGGTCTCGTTTGGCGTCGGCGCGGGCGAAACGGATCCGGTTCGCTTCTTCCAACGCACTCCGGCGCTCTTGGGATGTTCGTTCTGGTGCGCGCCTAAGCATCAGTTATTCAGTATACCATCGCGCCTCGTTCCCGGTAACACCTCCAGTACCATTGCAGGGTTACAATCGGAAAATGTTTCTTGCAAGGAAAGCGCGGAGGACCGCAATCGGCAACGAAACATGCTCCTGATGAGAAAGCAGCCGGGCGGCGCGCGGTCGCTTGCGCTAGCCGGTTTTTTGGCTATCGCGGTGGCTTTCGGTCCGGCGCGGAACGGCTTCGGGTTGTTCTTACCCGAATTCCGCGACGAGTTCGGGTTGGGGATCGAGGTCTCGGGGTTTATCGCGAGTGGACTGCAAGCGGGTTATCTGGTGGCGCTCTCAGCGGTTGGGTTGCTGGCAGCCAAGACCGGTCCGAGGCCCCTGGTAGTAGCAGGCGGACTGTGCGCCGGTGCGGGCATGACGCTAGTCGCCCTGGCGCCCAACGCGGCGGTGCTGTCGGCGGGAGTCATCCTGGCGGGTACGAGCGCCGGTTGGTCGTGGGCACCATACAACGACGCGGCGGATCGGATGGTGGCGCCCTCCTTACGAGGCAGGGTACTCTCGATCGTCAGCACGGGGACCACGTTCGGCATCGTGGTCGCGGGACTGGTCGCGCTCGTTGCGGGAGCCGGGTGGCGGTCCGGGTGGCTGATCTTCGCCGGAGCCGCCGGAGCCGCCACGGTAATAAACGCGCTCGTCCTTCCCGCCGGTGGATCCAGGCCGATGCCATCTCCCGATATAGAAGAAAACCGTACGGTTGCACGTTCTCTGAGGACTGAATTGTTCAGGCGTGCCGGCTCCGGACCACTTTTCTCAGCCGCGTTCGTCTACGGGTTGATCAGCGCTTTTTACTGGTCCTTCTCCGTAGACTTCGTGGAGCGGACGGGTAATTTCCCATCAGGTGGTGCGGTCTTCTTCGTTGTGCTGGGACTCGGGGGATTCGTGGGGCTATTTACCGGGGAACTGGTAGCGCGATTCGGGTTTCGTCTGATGCTATCGGGCATCTTCGTGACGCTGGGAGCGGCTACTTTTTTGTTGGGCGCGTTCCCGGCGGTGATTGCGGCGGTAGTCTCCTCGGCAGCCCTCTACGGGGCGGATGTGATGCTCATGAGCGCCCTACTGGCAATGTGGAGTTCGGCTACTTTCCCAGAGCAACCCTCGACCGGGTTCTCCGTCACGCTCTTCTTTTTCGGGACTGGCAGCATCCTCGGTCCGGCGCTGCTCGGGCTACTCGCGGGCCAGTTCGGGATAGGCGGCTCGTTACTGATCTCCGCCGTCCTCGCACTTGTGGCTACGCTTATAAAGCCGGGCGAAGTCTCACTTCAAAAACCGTGACCTGACAGAGATCTCCCTCACAAACGCAAACTTCACTCCAAGACCGATGTCATCTCATGGGCGTCGAGACCTGCCTCGTTCAGGTAAGAGGAGAACTCTTCTAGTATTTCGCGTGGCTCCCGGACGAAGCTCGCCGCCCCGACCTGGACGGCCGTGGCCCCGGCGAGCATGAACTCGGCGACGTCCGTGCCGCTTGAGATACCGCCGCAGCCGATCACCGGTATGCGGACAACCCGCGTCATGTCGTAGACGGCTCGCAATGCAATAGGTTTTATAGCCGGTCCGGAGAGACCGCCTCGCAGGAAGACCTTCCTCTCGTTGGCGTCGATGGAGAGGGCGGGTATGGTGTTGATGAGGGTAAGCGCATCAGCCCCAGCTTCCTCAGATGCGAGAGCGTTGTGTAAAACGTTCTCGTTGGCCAGCTTGGCGAGTAAAGGCTTGTCCGGCAACGCTTTTCGGCAGGCTGCGACTACTTCCGAAACGCTTCCGGGAACCGCGCAGAAAGTGGCTCCGGCATGCTCCACGTTGGGGCATGAGAGGTTGAGCTCTACCGCCGTTACCCGGTTATCACGAGAGAGCCGGCGGCAAAGAAGGGCGAAGTCTTCGGCGGTATCAGCGGCGACAGAGACGATAACGGGTAAGCCGACGTCGAAGGCGTCGAGGTCTTCGATGAAGCGTTCTATACCTGGATTCTGGAGTCCGATGGTATTGATCATACCGGACGGGGCCTCTGCGATTCGTGGTGGCGGGTTTCCTGCCCGCGGCTCCGGCGTGACCGTTTTGGGGAGGACCGCACCGTACGTTTTCGCGTCCGGATCCAGCACCTCTTTCGAGAGCGTCCCGGCGGCGGGCACTAGCGGGTTCGCCAGCAGGATGCCGCAGAGTTCTACCCCGAGCCGCGCGGCTCGGGCTACCAAGCCAACGCCTCGGCCGCGAAGACCGGACCCTCGACGCAGACTCGAGCATAGGTCCGCACTCCTGACCTCCAAACCGGCACGGCGCACCCGTAGCAGGAGCCGCTGGCGCAAGCCATACGCTCGCGCACGGCGAGCTGCGCGGGAACCACGCTCCGGGAAGCTTCTTTTGCGGCGGCGAGGGTCGCGGAGGTTCCACTCACGTACAGGGCGCGGTAGCGCGAGAGGTCTCCCAGACTCTCCAGCAAGACGTGCGTCGATTCTTGCAGATCGTCCGTCCGTACGAAGGTCGCCGCTGGATATGTTCGAGAGATCCAGGCCGCGTAAGCCTCGGGGGCGGAAGCTGGAATTTCCAGGTACAGGTCGTGATCCGCACCGAGAAAGTCCAGGTTTCTGGATAGTAGCTTGAGCGGAGAGAGCCAGACGCCCCCACCGACCAGCGCAACCGGTCCATCGACACCGGTATCGAACCCCCGGCCCAACGGGGCGCTGACCATCAGCCGAGCATTCTTATCAGCCAGGAGCGCCGTTCCGCGTCCGCGGACCTCGAAGAGCAAGCTAGCGGCCCCATCTACGTAGTCGTGGACGAAGAGCGGCCGGGAGAGGAACGGGTCGAACGCCGCAACCTCGGTCCTAGCCATGACGAACTGTCCCGGACGCGGTGGCCCCCCGTCCCAGCGATAACGAAGTAGGGCGTGGTTGCCGAACCTCTCACGTTTCAGAATTTCTGCCCGGTTGAGCTTCACGCCTTCGTTGCGTGGAGGCTCTGAAGAGGATTGACCCTCTGCATGCCGCCTCTTATCTTTGACTCTATCCCCTGGATTGCGGCTGCCGCGCCCGCGAGGGTAGTTATGCAGGGCACGCCGTGCGTGAGGGCTTTGCGGCGGATCAGGTACCCATCCGTGCGTGCTCCCCGTCCCCAGGGAGTGTTCACTATCAGGTCTACGCCACCGCCCTCTATAAGGGTGAGTACGTCTTCACTACGCTCCCCAATCTTTGGCACCACCGTAACCGGCAGCCCATTATTCTTGAGGACTTCAGCCGTTCCTTCGCTTGCCGCGACCTCGAAGCCGAGGTCCGCGAACGCCCGCGCTATGAGGACGACCGCGCGCTTGTCCCGATTGGCAACCGAGATGTATACCCTACCCGAGATCGGCAAAGTCTGGCCGGCGGCGGTGAGAGCTTTCGCGAACGCGCCACCGAAGGTCCGATCTATCCCCATCGCCTCACCCGTCGAGCGCATCTCCGGTCCGAGCAGCGGGTCAGCCTCCGCAAACCTGTCGAACGGAAATACCGGCGCCTTTACACTGAAGTGACCGCTCACCGAAGACTCGAGATCCATATCCCGCAGCTTCTCCCCGACCAGCACCCGCGTGGCGACTTTCGCAAGCGGCACGCCCGTCGCCTTGGATATAAACGGCACCGTCCGCGAGGCGCGGGGGTTGCACTCGATGACCATCACGCTGTCACCCCTCACCACGTACTGCACGTTCATTAGACCGATGACCCCGACGGCCAACGCCAGCCGCCGAGTGTAACCTTCTATCCGCTCCAGAAGCGCCCGGTGCAGAGTGATCGGCGGGGTAACACAGGAAGAGTCCCCGGAGTGAACCCCGGCTTCCTCCACGTGCTCCATGATCCCCCCAATGTAGACGTCCTCACCATCCGACACGGCATCCACGTCCACCTCGACGTAATCCTCCATAAACTCGTCTATCAGCGTCGGGTGATCCGGGCTTGCATCAGCACTGGAGCTGAGGTAGAGGTTGAGATCGTCGTCGCTGTAGACGATCTCCATTCTGCGTCCGCCGAGGACGTATGAAGGACGGACGACGGCCGGATAACCGAGTTCCTGGGCGACCTCACGGGCTTCCTCGGGAGTGCTCGCGGTCCCAAAACGTGGGTGCGGTATCTCAAGCTCGGTCAGGAGTCGCCCGAAGCGAGCCCTGTCTTCGGCCAGGTCTATCGCATCCGGGGAGGTGCCAAGGATGGTCGCTCCCGCAGCTTCGAGCTCTCGCGCGAGTTTCAGCGGGCTCTGCCCCCCGAACTGAAGGATCACACCCTCCGGCTTCTCACGCCTGATGACCTCCAGCACGTGCTCCGCCGAGAGGGGCTCGAAGTACAGGCGGGTCGAGGTATCGTAGTCGGTCGAGACCGTCTCTGGGTTCGAGTTGACCATGACCGCGTCGTAGCCGCTCTCCTTTAGAGCGTAACTCGCGTGGACGCAGGCGTAGTCGAACTCGACGCCCTGCCCGATACGGTTCGGCCCGCTCCCGAGCACCACGACCGAAGGGCCGTCACCGCGCTCTACCTCATCCTCAACTTCATAGGTAGAGTAGTAGTACGGTGTGCGTGCGGGGAACTCCCCGGCACAGGTGTCTACGGACTTGTATGTCGGGACGACGCCAAGAGCTTCCCTGACACCGCGCACCACCTTAGTGGAGGTCCCGGCTGCAACGGCCAGGGTTTCATCCGACAGGCCGAGCTTCTTGGCTTCGCGGAGCGCCTCCGCGTCCAAGGCGCCGGAGAGAGCGCCCTCGGCCGCCACTATCTTCGCCACGGAAGCGATGAAAAATGGGTCTATCCGGGTACGGTCGTAGATCTCCGGGATGTCCATCCCGTCGCGAAGGGCGTCGAAAACGGCGAAGATCCTGTACGGGCTAGGTTCCTCCAGGCTTGGTACGATATCCTGCGGATCTACCTCTAGTGAAGCCATAGCCTTGAGTAGGCTCTCGGTGAACGTCCGGCCGATAGCCATGACCTCGCCCACGGAATGCATCGTGGTGGTGAGCCTGGCTGGGGTGCCAGGAAATTTCTCGAAGGTGAAGCGGGGTATCTTGGTCACCACGTAGTCGAGGGCGGGCTCGAAAGAGGCGGGGGTGGCGCGGGTGATGTCGTTTGGGATCTCATCGAGAGCGTAACCGACGGCGAGCTTGGCGGCTATCTTTGCTATCGGGAACCCCGTCGCCTTGCTCGCCAACGCGCTCGACCGGGAGACACGAGGGTTCATCTCTATCACGTAGAAATCATCGCTCTCCGGATCGACCGCGAACTGGATGTTGGATCCCCCGGTCTGAACCCCGATCTCACGTATTATGCGTAAAGAGGCGGATCGGAGCGTTTGGTATTGGCGATCTGAGAGAGTCTGGGCCGGGGCGACGGTTATGGAGTCTCCGGTGTGAACGCCCATCGGGTCCACGTTCTCGATGGAGCAGACGATGACCACGTTGTCCGCGAGGTCACGCATGACCTCCAGCTCGAACTCTTTCCAACCGGCGACACTCCGCTCTACAAGCACGCTCTTTACGGGGCTGGCATCTAGCCCATCGGATACCGCGCGCTGGAACTGTGACGGATCCTGCACGACAGCGCCGCCCTTTCCTCCCAGCGTGAAACTCGGACGCACTATCAGAGGGAAGCCTAACTGCTCGGTTACCTGCCACACCTCGGATATGTTGTGTATTATGCGGCTCTCTGGAACTCTCAGGCCGATCCGGTCCATCGCTTCGCGGAAGAGGTGGCGGTCTTCTGCTTTGCGGATAGAGTCTATGGAGGCGCCGAGTAGCTCGATGTCCATCTCATCGAGTATTCCGGCATCGTGCAGTTCGACGGCGAGGTTCAGGGCGGTCTGGCCTCCGAGGGTCGGGAGGATAGCGTCGGGGTGTTCGCGACGCAGGATCTCCGTGAGCGTTTCGACGGTCAGTGGTTCGACGTAAGTTGCGTCGGCGACTTCCGGGTCGGTCATGATGGTGGCGGGGTTCGAGTTCACGAGGACTACGCGGTAGCCTTCCTCACGCAGCGCCCGGCACGCCTGGGTGCCCGAGTAGTCGAACTCGGCGGCCTGCCCGATGACTATGGGGCCGGAGCCGATGATCAGGATGCTGGCTATGTCGTTGCGGCGTGGCAAGGAGCTAAGCCGGAGTCTTATGCGAGATGCTCTGCACGAAACCGTCGAAGAGGTAGCCGGAGTCACGCGGTCCGGGACTCGACTCGGGATGGTACTGGACACTCCAGGCACGCAGTTCTGTGGCTGAGATGCCCTCGACCGTACCGTCGTAGAGGTTCCGGTGGGTAAGCTCGACACCGTCCGGGAGCGTCTCGTCTCTCACCGCGAAGCCGTGGTTCTGGCTGGTTATCTCTATGCGGTTAGTAGCGAAGTTACGTACCGGGTGGTTCGCGCCGTGGTGTCCGAACGGCATCTTGTACGTCTCGCAGCCGAGCGCGAGGCCTAGTATCTGGTGGCCGAGGCAGATCCCGAAGACCGGCACCTCCCCGAGCAAGGGCCGCAGGTTGTCCACGGCTTTATCCAGGGCCGCGGGATCCCCCGGACCGTTGGAGAGGAAGACACCGTCGGGATTTTCTTCCAAAATCTCCGATGCGCCCGTCGATCCGGGCATCGTCAGGACCGAAGTCCCCCTGCCCCGCAGTTCCTTGTAGATGGAGCCTTTCACACCGTAGTCGAGGGCGGCAACCCGGCAAACCTCTTCGCCGAAGGCCGGCAAGAGGAGGGGTTCTGTAAGCTCCGATCCCGCCGAAGCGAGGTCGAGGCCGATCATCTCCGGGTGGGCGTTCGCCTTATCGCGTAGGGAAGTCGCGTCATGGTCTACTGTCGAGATGACACCCCGCATCGCGCCTTTATCGCGGAGATGGCGGGTGAGCGCACGGGTATCAAGGCCCTCGATGCCCAAAACGCCGGTTTCGTCCAGGAGTTCGGCCAGGGAACGCTGGCTGGCCCAGTTGCTGTAGTAGGGAGTGTACTCGCGCACGAGGACGGCGGCGGCCTGGACCTTTCGAGACTCTTCGTCGCCGGGGATCACGCCGTAGTTACCGATGAGCGGGTAGGTGAAGACGAGGATCTGGCCGCGGTAAGAAGGATCGGTGAGGGTCTCCTGGTAGCCGACCATGCTGGTCGTGAACACGACCTCGCCCGCCGCTTCGCCGGCTTCGCCACCGGCGAAGCTCCACCCTTCGAAGGTGGTCCCGTCCTCCAGCACTACCGTCGCCCGACTGCGCCCCGCGCTACCGTACTCCAAGCTCTGCTCCAGTCCTGTCGTGTACCATATCTCCACCAACTATAGTACCCGCAACACGGCCCGTCAGTCTCTTGCCGAGGTAGGGACTGTTCCAGGAGCGGCTCACGAGCGATTCACGGCTCACCGTCCACTCCTCCGAGAGGTCGACGAGCGCGAGGTCCGCCGGGGCGCCGACAGCCACCCTGCCCGTCCCTCCGACCCAGCGTCCCGGGGCGCAGCTCATCGCCTCGACCAGCCGCGACAGCGACAGCCTTCCTCCCTGCACCAGCTCTGTATAGAGAGCGGCGAACGCCGTCTCCTGTCCGAGAAATCCCGGAGCCGCTTCTTCTAGCGGAAGCCCTTTCTCTTCCGAGGCGTGCGGCGCATGGTCGGTCGCCACGAAATCCAGGACTCCCTCCCGTAGAGTCTCCCGGACGCCCTGGAGGTCTCTCTCCGGACGGAGCGGCGGGTTGACCCGGTACATCCCTTCCAGGGTGGCGACCAGCTCGTCCGTGAGCGTCAGATGGTGGGGTGTCGTGTCGGCGGTTACGTCCGCCCGGTCCTTGAAAAAAGCGACCAGCGCCGCTGATAGGGCGGTCGAGATGTGGGTGATGTGGACCCTTGCTCCGGTTTCGGCCGCCAGGATCAGGGCGGTCGCCGTCGCTGCGTCTTCGGCGCTCGGCGGGGAGCCGGGGATACCCGCGAGGGCGGCCGCCGCCCCGTCGTGGACGACGCCGGTTGCGAGCGTGTGGTCTTCGCAGTGCAGGATCACCGGTAGTCCCGCAGAGCGAGCGTACAGCATCCCGTTGCGCAGCACTCCGGCCGAGGCGGTACCGAGACCGTCGTCGGAGACGCAGAAAGCTCCTGCTTCTTTCAGGAGGCGCATCTCGGTGAGCATCTCACCTTTCAGCCCGGCGTGTAGGGCCGCCGAGACGTGCGCCCGAACCCGCGACTCCTGCTCAATGCGCCGCACGATCCCGCTAACTATGACCGGCTTGTCCACCACGGGATCAGTGTTGGGCATCATGACGACGCTGGTAAAGCCACCGGCGGCCGCGGCCGCCGAGCCGGTCTCTATCGTCTCCTCGTCCTCACGGCCGGGGGTGCGCCAGTGGGCGTGTACGTCCACGAAGCCGGGGAACAAGTGCAGTCCGTCGGCGTCGATCCGGCGTCCGCCCCGAAGCCCATCCCCGACTTCGGCGATACGTCCGGCGGAAACCCGAACGTCCGCGACGCGGTCGAGGCCGGAGGAGGGATCCAGGACATGGGCGTGCCGGATGAGCAGCTCGCTCAAAACGCGACCTCCCGGACGGCGCCGGTCGCCATCGCCAAGACCGCTGAACGAACCGCCACCCCGGCGGCGACCTGGGCGGGGATCAGGGAAGCCTCATCCAGCACCACGTCTCCGGCGACCTCCACCCCGCGGTTGACCGGGCCGGGGTGCATGACCTGTACCCCCGGTAGTAGATGCCTGCGTGAGACGCCGTAGTAAGCGCTGTACTCGGCCACCGACGGGACGCGCGCCCCGGCCATCCTCTCCCTCTGGAGCCGGAGCAGGTAGAGAATTTCCGCCCCCCACTCCAGTGCCTCATCCACCGAGGAGAGGACCGGCAGGCTCCAGGCATCCGCCTCACACGACAGGAGGGTACGGGGTGCGACCAGCGAGACCTCCATCCCGGCGGCCTGAAAAGCAGGGATAATGCTGCGCGCCACCCTGCTGTGGAGGATGTCCCCGGAGATAGCGACCTTCCTTCCCTCCAGCTCTTCGAAGCCGCCTGCAGACTCACTCAGGGCGTACAGGTCGAGTAAGGCCTGCGTCGGGTGCTGGCCGCAGCCGTCGCCCGCGTTGATGACCGTCGCATCCGTGTGACGGGACGCCAGGGAAGAGGCTCCGGCCGCCGGATGACGGATCACCAGGGCGTCGGCCCCGAGGTTGCTCAGGGTGACTACGGTATCGACGAGCGACTCGCCCTTCGAGATGGCGGAACCTTTCTCCGACAGGGAGATCACATCAGCACCTGCCCTCCGCGCGGCGAGCTCGAAAGAGGACGCCGTGCGGGTCGAGGACTCGAAGAACGCCAGACAGACGATCTTACCCTCCAGAGGACGTTCGGCTTTCCCCTCAGTAAAGTCTCTCGCCAGATCCAGGATGGAGTGCAGCTCTTCCCGGCTCATCCCATTCATAGTTAGTAGATGCTTACCCTGCAACGACGATCACCCCATCTTCCCCGTCGGTCTCCTCCAGCTTCACCCGCACCCGCTCCCCGCGGGATGTAGGGACGTTTTTCCCCACGTGATCCGCCCTTATGGGCAGTTCCCGGTGGCCCCGGTCTACCAGGATGGCGAGCCGCACCGCCTCGGGCCGTCCCATCTCCAGCAGCGCGTCCATCGCCGCCCGAGATGTACGTCCGGTAAACAGCACGTCGTCCACCAGAACTATTGTCCTACCCGTGATCTCAAAAGGGATGCTGCTGCCGTGTACCTCCGGCTCTTCCGTGCCGAGATCGTCCCGATGGAGGGTAATATCCAGGGAACCGACCGGGACCTCTATCCCCTCGAACCTCCTGATGTTCTCGGAGATGCGTCGCGCCAGCGGCACCCCGCGCGTCAGCACTCCGACCAAGGCGAGACCGCCGAGCGCTGATGCGTTTCGTTCTAGTATCTCGTGGGAAATGCGCCGTAGAGAACGGCCCAAGCCGTCCGGCGTAAGTATCTCCGAACGCACGCGTTCTTCCGTGCCTGAAGCTCTCAAGCTTACTACCTCCTTCGCGCCTCACTGGGCACCGTTAAAGGTGAGGTGTTCAATTGAGATCTAAAGTATCAGAGCCTCCACCAACCGTCAAGCGGGAGCACCGGCGGAGGCGAGGTTGCTCCGGTAGGCTTCGTCCCCGAACGGCAGGTAGGTGAAGAGGTGCGTAAGCATCAGGTAACTCGGGTAGCCGGTAGGGTGCGTCATGCTTAGGGTGGCGGTCTGCATCTGGAGCATGTCGGAGT
>JBBPZT010000216.1:0-5955 GCA_038198625.1 Rubrobacterales bacterium | reverse complement strand
TATCGAGGTGTACATGGACCGGAATGCTTATGAGGCTGACGCGGTCGTGGTCGTCAACCGCATCAAGCCGCACACCGCTTTCCGGGGGACCGTCGAGAGCGGCCCGACCAAGATGCTCGCCATCGGGCTCGGCAAGCAGCGAGGGGCCCATTCCATCCACTCGGCGGGATGGGAGAACATCCACCGCACCATCCCGGAGGCCGCCAGGGTCGCGGTCGAGTCCGGTAAGGTCGCCTTCGGCCTCGCCATCCTGGAAAACGCGGAGGAAGAACCATACAGGGTGGCGGCGATCCCCGCCGCGGAGCTTGAGGAGAGTGAGGCGCCGCTGCTCGAAGAGGCAAAGCAGAACCTACCCCGGCTACCCTTCGACAAGATAGACGTGCTGGTGGTCGAGAAAATCGGCAAAAACATCTCCGGCGACGGGGCCGACCCGAACGTCACCGGACGCTACCCGACAACCGCCGCATCCGGCGGGCCGGCGGTGGAGCGTATGGTCTTCCTCGGCCTCACGCCGGAGACGGACGGCAACGCCAACGGCCTCGGCATGGCCGACGTAGTAACGGAGCGCCTCGCCTCGGAGATGGACCGTCCCGCGACCTACATGAACGCCCTCACCTCGACCACACCCGCCCCCGTGAAGCTGCCGATGGTAATGCCCGACGACCGCTCGGCCATCGCGGCGGCCCTCGCCATGTGCGCCGGTGTTACCCCGCCAGAAGCGAGAATAGTCCGCATCCGGAACACCCTCGAGTTGCGCAAGATGTGGGTCTCATCGACGCTCCTCGGCGAAGTGGAAGAGACAGAGGGACTACGGGTGCTGGAAGACCCGGAGCCCATCCGCTTCGACGATGGCGGTCCGTAGACTAGAGTAGACGCTCTCTCAGGTCTTCTTGCCGGGTATCAGCTTAGACATATCCACGGTCTGGCTGGCCGGCGGCGGGCTCACGTTGACCGGCGTCCCGAAGTCGTAGACCTCCTCGACGATAGAGATGCTGCCCCGGCCGCCGACACTCCCGCTTTGCGGGGAGGTCGTGCCCCCCATATTGGGGAGCGGCATTTCCATCTCGTACCGGCGGATGCGGCCTTTCCCGTCCAGCCACACGTCGACCGGCAGCTTGCTCGTTCCGATCTGGCTCTCCAGCTTCTTGTACGCCTGTTTCAGGTTCCCGCCCTGCTCCTTTATGGACTTCTTGAGGTCGAGGGTAGCTTTGTAGTGGATCGCCGGCACGCCCCGGACCTTCTCCTCGCCGACCTTCTTCACGGAGTCGGAGGCGCCGCGCAGGTACTGGAGCTGCCCCGTCGGGTCACTCGCGGCACCTTGCATCCCTGAGAAGCTGCTTATCCCGTATTGTTGGCGGTACATCTTATCCAGGTCTATGACGACCCAGGGCTTCTTGCCGGGCATCCGCGCCCTTAGGGACTTCGGGAACTTCTCGTAGACCTTGCCGCCCACCTGCCGCACCTCGAAGTCACCCATCCGGGGCAGGTTCATGGTAAATCTGGAGGTCTTGTCGGCGAAATCCGTAACCCCGGTGGCGGTGATACGCACGTCCCGTCCCTGCAAGCCCGAGACCTTCTCGACGAGATTCACCTTAGCCGTCTTCGCCGAAGCGGTAGTCTTATACGCAACCCGCACGGCATTCAGCGACGCGGAGCCGTTGCCGGAAGGCTTCTGCTTCTGCCCGCCGGACGAGTTCGCACCGGGGGAACCGCAGGCGCCAGCTACCACGAGCAGAGCGGCGCAGAGAACACCGGCGAGCAACCATCGCAAGCCCCGAGCATATGCTCCATCTTCCGTAACCCGTAACCTTCCTTCTCTCACGAGCCTCACCACCCCTACTCATTCAATACCCCACGCCCCACTACGCGCGAGGCTACCGCAAAGACGAGATGAGACTAACAAAACACTTTGTTACACACAACACACAAGCGTAAAAAGAACGCCTCCGGCGGCGAACCGCAGGCTTTCCTTGCAACAGCGGCGATCAGGATCAGCTAACCGTGTTTATGCGAGGAGTTCAGTATAAAGTGGAAGAGGGCCACGAGTAGCACGGCCCTCCTACATCAGACTTTTACTGCTGTGCGGTCCAGGTCGGCGGGTTCTTGCAGCTTGGGTTCAGGAGGGATTGAATCTTCGACTGGTTGAGGTCGCCTTTGGTGATCAGGACGGCACCGGTGTCTATGCTCTTGAGCGTGTACTTATCGCCCGTGCGGAGCTTCTTGACGGCCTCGTTCACGCCCTTGTAGCCCATGAGGAAAGGATTCTGAGCCAGGACTCCGGCCACCAGCCCCTGCTTGACGTCCTTGATCTCGCCGGAAGCGGTATCCCAGCCGACGATCAGGACCTTCCCGGCCTTGCCCGCCCGCTGGACGGCCGCCGCCGCTCCAAGAACACTTGGTTCGTTGGCGGCGTATATGGCACTGAGGTCCGGGTGGGAGGTGAGGACGTCGCTCGTTACCCGCAGGGCGGTATTGTAGTCGCTCTGGCTCGATTGCTTGGCCACCAGCTTGAGCTGCGGATTCTTCTTCATGACGTTCTTGAAGCCCTTTACACGCGTGGTGTTAGTCTCCGTACCCGGCTGGAACTCGATCAGGGCGACCTTTCCCCCCTTCTTGCCGAGCTTCTTTGCCATGTACTCGGTTGCCTTTTCAGCGGCGGCTACGTTGTTGGTCGCTATGAGTGGGACCTGTTTGGGCTGGGGCGTAGTACCGGAGTCTATGTTTATCGTGACGATGCCCTTTTTGAGTGCTTGCTGGGAGACCTGGTGGAGCGCCTTGGCGTCGGTGGCGGCGTAGACTATCGCGTCGACGCCCTGCGTGATGAAGTCCTGCAACAACTGTATCTGACCGTTGACGTCGGTCTCCTGCGTCACGCCCTTCCACTCCACGCTGACGTTCTTGTGCTCGGATGCGGCGCACTTGGCTCCGTTCTGGACCGTCGCCCAGTAGTCGAACCCGATAGCCTTCGGCACGACGGCGATCCGGAGCGAGCCGCTATTCCCGGTGCTTCCGCCTCCCTTACCGCCACTACTGGACTGCCGGACCTTGGCCCCACAGCCGACGACCCCCAGCAGGGCCGCGCCGGCCATGCCCGTACCGCCGACTTTCAGGAAATCCCGTCGACTTATCCGCTTCTCGTTCATTCTTTCTCCTTTCCCGCTCTTCTCTACATATTTACTCACGACGAAGACTCGAGCTTCCGACGCCGGTATTGATCCCAGAAGACCGCAACCCAGATGATGACGCCGATAATCACCTGCTGGTAGAAAGTGTTCACGTTGAGCAGCACCGCTCCGTTACGAATCAGGGCTATCAAGAAGGCCCCGATCAGGGTACCCACCACGGTCCCTTGCCCGCCGAACAGGCTCGCGCCGCCGATGACCGCCGCTGCGATAGCGTCGAGTTCGAGGCCCAGGCCGAAGTTCGGCTGGCCGGAGTTGATCAGCGACGAGGCTATCATGCCGCCGAGCCCGGCCAGGGCCCCCGAGATCACGTACACGGCGGTCAGGTAGCGGCGGGTAGGGATACCCGACAATCGGGATGCCTCCAGGTTCGATCCCATGGCGTAGGCATAACGTCCGAGTCTGGTACGAGAGAGCACGAAGTAGCCGATGATGGCGACGACGATGATCACGATGATCGGGATCGGAACCGCACCTATTTCCCCTTGCCCCAGCAACATGAAAGAGTTCGGGAGCCCGAAGATCGACTGCGCGTTGGTGAATATGAAGACCAACCCTCGCGCCACGCTGAGCATGCCCAGGGTTGCGATGAACGGGTTGAGGCCGGCTACCGTAACTAGTAGTCCGTTGACGAGTCCGGCTCCGGCGCCGACCAGGATGCCGCCAAAGATCCCCAACGGCACCGGTAGCCCGAGGTTCACGATAGTCATCACCCCCAGCACGCCCGACAGGGCCGCAACCGAGCCCACTGAGAGGTCTATCCCCGCAGTGATTATTACCAGCGTCTCGCCTATCGCTATGACGACCGTGTACGCGGTCTGGGTCCCGACGTTGAAGAGGTTGTCGGCGGTCAGGAACTGCGCCGAGGTGAGCGAAAGGAATACGAAAATGACTATCAGGGCGCCGGCGGCGGCAAGCTGGGATATAAAGTCAGAGAGGCGTTCGCGCAGTATGCCCCCGCCCCGTTCTTCGGTGGTCGTCGCGTCGCTCATGCCGCTTCCTCCTTCGCTCCGGTGGCGAGCGCGATCACGCGCTCCTCAGAAAACTCTTCTCTGCCGATCACACCCGCTACGGTCCCTTCGCGCATCACCAGGATACGGTCACACATGTTCAGTAGCTCCGGCAGGTAGGAGGAGATCAAGACTATCCCCCGTCCTTCCTCGGCAAGGTCTCCGATCAGGGAGAACATCTCCGCTTTGGCTCCCACGTCTATGCCGCGGGCGGGCTCGTCGAAGAAGAGCACTTTCGCCTTTGTTTCGAGCCACTTGGCGACCACAACCTTCTGCTGGTTGCCACCGGAGAGGACCTGCACCCGCCTCCGCAAAGAGGGCGTCCTTATGTTCAGCTCTTCTTTCCAGCGCTGAGCGGTGCGTCGCTCGGCCTTGAGGTTTATAAACCCGAGCCAGGACGGCAGGTTGGCGAGCGTGACGTTCTGGTCCACCCCGAGTTGGAGGGCCAGACCCTCACCCTTGCGATCCTCCGTAAGGTAGCCGATGCCGGCATCAATAGCAGCTCCAGGATTCTTGATGCGCAGGTCTTTCCCCTCCAACTCGATGGTCCCGGCGTCGATCTTGTCAGCGCCGAAGACGGCCCTGGCGAGCTCCGTCCGTCCGGCTCCCACGAGCCCCGCGAACCCGAGTATCTCTCCGGAGTGAACCTCGAAAGAACAGTCTTTGAGGATTTTGCCGCGCGAGATGCCGCTTACCCGCAGCAGAACCTCTCCTATCTCCGTCTCGGGCTTGGGATAGAGGTTCTCGACCTCTCGGCCTACCATGAGCCGCACCAGCTTGTCCTCGTTGAGTTCGCCCACCGGCGACGTTTCCACGACCTTACCATCGCGCATCACGGTAACGCGATCGGCGATCCGGAAGATCTCATCCAGGCGATGGGAGATGTAGAGGACGGCGATACCGTGGGCGGATAGGTCTTTTATGACGTCGAAGAGGCCCTCGATCTCCTTTTCCGCCAGCGTGGCCGTCGGCTCGTCCAGGACGAGGATTTTAGCCTGGATCACGAGCGCCTTGGCGATCTCGACCCGTTGCTGCTGAGCTACCGTGAGGCCCGAGACGAGCCGACCCGGATTGATCTCCAGTCCCACACGTCCGAGCACCTCTCTGGCCTTTTCCTTCTCCACACCCCGGTTTACGAACCCGCCCCGTCCGGGCTCACGCCCGAGGAACAGATTTTCGGCGATCGAGAGGTGCGGAGCGAGCGCGAACTCCTGATAGACCATCGCCACCCCAAGCGACTGGGCGTGGCGCGGCCCGTGAAACACGACGGTCTCACCGGAGATCTCCACCTCTCCCCGGCTGGGCCGCTCGACCTGCGAGAGGATCTTCATCAACGTAGACTTCCCGGCCCCGTTCTCACCGGCGAATACGTGTACCTCACCGGGCATTATCTCCAGGTTTATCCCGTCCACCGCGAGAACGCCCGGGAACTCCTTCGAGACGTTTCTTAGCCGGATGACCGGCTCTTCCTCATGCGAGGACATTTTCCCTTCTTCCCATAGTATGCTTACCCCTAGTTGAAGCACGCTAACACACCCACTCACCTCGCCTCCCCGAACCCATTGTAGTCGATGTCCAGAAGCTTGCAGACCACCTTTAGCTCCTCGACGTAGTCTCCTGGGATGGCATGGATGTGGTTCGAGCCGTAGCGTGAAAGTATCTCCTCCGCTTCAGCCTTCATCCTTACAAAAGCGTGGGGCCACTCGTAGGTCGACTGCTTCATCAGGTCCTCGTTGGTCTCTTCGTCGAACCGCTCCAGGCTG
>JBBPZT010000215.1:0-3860 GCA_038198625.1 Rubrobacterales bacterium | reverse complement strand
TGCGGGGGCTCCTGGCAACCCGGCTCGGGGCGGTGAGGGCTACGGACATCTCGGCGACCATCGGCCAGTTCCTGGCAGCCGCGCTCTTCCTCGTCGGGCTCTTGACCACTAATTTCTTCCTCATCCTCATAGCGGTGTTCGTTTTCTTCGGGGCGGGCGGAGAGGTCCAGATGGTGCGCCAGAAGGAGCAGACGCGCGGCCTCACCGTCGCCGACGTGATGGGCAGCAAGCGCCGGACGGAGACCGTGACGCCTTACCACAACTTCGGCCAGGTCCTCGACTCGGTGATCCACGGCTACCAGACGGACTTCCCCGTCGTGGACGAGAACGGCAGGCTCGTCGGCATGATAACTCGCGGGGAGATCTTCGCCGCCACCCGCACCCCGGATAAGTACCGCGACGTGCGGGACCTGATGCAGAGCGACTTCCCGACTATATCCCCGGACGCGGACCTCTTCGCGGACGGCAACCGTATCCTGCAGGAGAGTGGCCTCCGGGCGGTGCCGGTCGTGAAAGGCGACGAGCTGGTCGGCATGCTTACCGTCGAAGACATCGGCCAGGCCAACTTGTTGCAGGACCTCCGCGGCAAGCAGTCCTAGAGTCCGGTCTTGCGCGTAGCCTCGCTCCTCCCGAGTGCTACCGAGATCCTCCACTTTACCGGCGCCACCGATACCCTCGTCGGCGTTACCCACGAGTGCGATTATCCCAAAGGCGTCGAGACCCTACCCAAACTGACCGCGTCCAGGATCCAGGCCAACATGACCGGCGCGGAGATAGACGCCGCCGTCGGCAAACTGTCGGACGAAGACGGCATCTACACCCTGGATGCGGAGTTGCTCGCGGACCTCTCGCCGGACCTCATCCTCACTCAAGGCCTCTGCGACGTGTGCGCCGTCTCCGTGGGCGTGGTCGAGCGGGCCGTTTCTAACCTTGACCCGGAGCCCGGTATCCTCTCCATGAACCCGACCTCCCTCGGTGAAGTCCTCGAATGCGTCGCAGCGGTAGGAAAAGCTGTGGGACGGGAAGACGAAACCAGCGAAAAACTGGCGTCTCTCCGGCGGCGGCTGGATCATGTACAGGACACGGTAGCTGGGTTGCCCCGGCCCCGCGTCGGGTGCATCGAGTGGCTCGACCCGCCTTTCTCCGCCGGGCATTGGGTTCCCGAAATGGTCCGCATGGCGGGTGGGAAAGAGTTGTTCGCCGGGGAGGGCGAGCCGTCGGCGCGGCTCTCCTGGAAAGAGGTCTTCGAGGCGCGGCCGGAGGTCCTGGCCCTCATGCCCTGCGGCTTCGACGTGAGGCGTACCGTGGAAGAGGCCCGCTCTCTTGAGCCCCTCTCCGGATGGGAAGAAATACCGGCGCTCGGGTCCGGGCGCGTGTGGGCGGTAGACGCCAACTCCTACTTCAGCCGTCCGGGACCGCGTCTCGTGGACGGGGTGGAGATGCTGGCACGGATCCTCCACCCTGAAGCTTTCGCGGATACGCCGAACGCAGGAGAAGCTGCGCCTCTGAGCTACGCGTCTAGTTAGACGGAGAAGCCTACCTGGTCGCAAAGCCCGTCGGACATGCTTACGCTTGTATTCTGGCCATGGGAGAAAGTCTATGCTCCCACGGGAGGGCCTGCTCCAGTTGCCAGGCTAGAACGAGCAGGACCGTTTCACCCGCCGGAGGACCCACGAGTTGAACGCCCAGGGGTAGGCCGTCATCGCCGTGAAAGAGCGGCAATGAGACGGCGGGCTGGCCGGTTATGTTCCACAAGGCGGTGTAGGGAGTGAAGCGGTTGCTGCGGGAGAGGGCGTTCATGGGGTCGGGCTGTTCCATTCCCGTGATGGTACCGAGTCGCACCGGCCGCTGCGCCAGCGCGGGGGTGAGCAGCACGTCGTAGGCAAGCGCGGCGCTGACGACCTTGCGGGCGATCCGCTGAAGCCTGGCGAACGATTTCCGGTAGGAGAGCGCATCCAGGGCGTGTCCTTTCTCGTAGAGCGCCCAGGTCAGGGGTTCCACGTCCGCAGCCGTTGGACTGCGCCCGAGGATATCGCCCCCGGCCGCGACACCCTCCGCTGCGAGTACCGCCCACACATCATCGAACGCCGCCCAATCTTGCTTGGAGAGTGGATCCAGGACGAACATCTCGACGTGATGACCGAGCTCCTCCAGGAGCCTCGCCGCACCCTCGACGGCACGAGTGCTGGAGGAGTCCACTGTCGCTGGAGTCGGGGGTTCGAGCATCAGCCCGACGCGCAGTTCCGGGGCCGATCCACCGGTGTCCGAAAGCCGGACGGCTTCACCGAACGTCCGGTCGGGTGGTGGCGCCCAGGTAGCGTCTCCCGGCGCGTAGCCTGCCAGGACGTCGAGAAGGGCGGCGGTATCCGCGACGGTGCGCGTCAGGACGCCCTCGCTGACGAGGGGATTGTCTCCCGAGTCGGGGCCGGCGGAGACCCTACCCCGCGACGCCTTTAGCCCGACGAGGCCGCAGCAGGCGGCCGGTATGCGCAGTGAACCGCCCCCGTCGCCGCCGTGGGCCACCGGAACGACGCCGGCCGAGACTGCGGCGGCGGATCCACCCGAGGACCCTCCGGGAGTCCGCGAGGTGTCCCACGGGTTTCGCGTGGGACCTGTCAGGCGTGGCTCGGTCGTGGGCAGGATGCCGAACTCTGGCATCGTTGTCCGGCCGATAGTAACGAATCCGGCCTCCTTGAGCCGCCTCACGGTGCCGCCGTCATGGCTGGCGACGTGATCTTTGAAAAGCGCCGAGCCTTGACGCAAGGGCAGCCCTTCTTGGGGAGCCGAGTCCTTTATGGCGATCGGCACGCCGGCGAACGGTCGCGGGTC
The DNA here is from genome assembly GCA_038198625.1 of Rubrobacterales bacterium. GTDB lineage: Bacteria > Actinomycetota > Rubrobacteria > Rubrobacterales > Rubrobacteraceae > JBBPZK01. The sequence continues at coordinate 1,031 of JBBPZT010000215.1, read as the reverse complement.
GTCTGGGAGGATCTCCTCCGCCTCGGCAAGCGCCCTTTCGGCGTCAACGAAGCAGAAAGCGTTGATGCGACCCTCTTGTTCTTCTAGCCGTCGGAGCGCACCCTCGACGAGTTCCCGTGCATGCACCCGCCCCGAGCGGACAAGTTCAGCGAGTTCCGTCGCTGGTCGCGCCAGCAGTTCGTCGTTCATCTCAAAGGGTTTCCAGGCCGACGTATCCAGTCTGCGAGAGCACCCCTCTATCATAGCGGACCCGCCCGAACCGTTTTAAGAGACTCTGGCGTCACTGCTGTGTGGAGGGTCAGTTTCGTCCCCGGCCTCTTCTTATTGGTGGAAAGCGCTCTAGCGCTGTTTACAACTGGTTGTGGGGCCTCCTATACTTCTCTGTTGTAGAAAGGCGGGCGTGGCGAGACGGCTACCGGACATCGTAGAGCGCATACGAGGGTGAGGTTTTGTACGGGGCACAAGGTTCCTTGCCTGTACGTTAGGGTCGTTTTGGACAAACGGCCGAAGCGGGCCGGAGGCGTATCCGCTTTACTTTGGACGATGAAGACTAAAGGAAGGTCGGTCTATGTATGTATGATCTGATCCTGCGTAACGCCCGGTTCGACGGCAGTCCTGTGGATGTCGCCGTCTTGGGAGGTGGGATCTCACGCATCGCTCCCGGCATCGAGGACCGCGCGGAACGTGAGATAGATGCGAACGGCCGGCTTCTCTCACCGCCGTTCATGGAATCACACGTCCACCTCGACACGACCCTGACCGCCGGAGACCCGCGCTGGAACGAGTCCGGGACTTTGTTCGAGGGCATCCAGATATGGTCCGAGCGCAAGAAGAAGATCTCCCGCGAGGACGTTGTGGAGCGCGCAACGAAGCTCCTCCGCTGGCAGGCGGCCCAGGGTGTCCTGCACGTCCGCACCCACGTGGACGTGACGGATCCGGAACTGACAGGGCTCAAGGCGCTGCTCGAAGTCAAGGAGAAGGTGCGCGATTGGATCGAGGTGCAGATCGTCGCTTTCCCCCAGGAGGGCATG
>JBBPZT010000214.1:0-15003 GCA_038198625.1 Rubrobacterales bacterium | reverse complement strand
TAGCGCCAGATCTCCGGCTCGTACTCCAGGATTCGGTGGCGTGGATTGCTTGTCGAAAGGCGTCTGAAGTCTCTCCGGCCGGCGATCTGTACGATGGTGTAGGGTGTCTCGCCCCGAAAAGCCTCCGCGGCGGCGAGGTTTATCTTCAATGCGCCGCCGCTACCGCCGAAGATCAAGACGACCGGCGGCTCCAGACCAAGAGAGCGGAGCGCTTCTTCTCTGGAAGCGCCGAAGAACTCCTTACGAGTCGGCATACCGACCCAGGATGCGTCTTTCAGGTGCTCTTTGGCGGCCGGGAAGGTAACCAGGACCTGACGCGTGAACCGGCTGGCGACGCGGTTGACCCTACCTGGAACAGAGTTCTGTTCGTGCAGGAAGGTCGGAATTCCCATAGCACGAGCGGAGATCACGACCGGTGCGCTCGCGTAGCCACCGACCCCGAGCACCGCATCGGGCCGGAACCTCTTGATGATGCCGCGGCATTGGATGAGCGCTTTGGCGAACAGGAACCCAGCTTTCGCCCTGGCGGCAAGGCTACCCGCGAGACCTTGCAGAGGTAGCGAGTGAAGGGTATAGCCGGCGGCGGGTACGAGGTCCGCCTCGATACCCGACTCGGCGCCGACGAACTCGACCACGGCGCCCTTCTCGCGCATGCTATCGGCCACGCACAACGCGGGAATCGCGTGTCCTCCCGTCCCGCCTCCGGCGATCAGGACCCGCGGAAGCGGAGCGTGCCGGGTTGGCTCTTGTCTTCTTGCGAGGTTTGACCTCTCTGGCTCGTTCACTGTCCTCCGAAATCCTGTAGAGAATACCGACCGCCGCGAAGCTGACTATGAGGCTGGATCCTCCGTAGCTCACGAACGGCAGCGTCATGCCGGCGAGGGGTAGAGCGCCCATGGCCGCTCCCATGTTGAAAAGCGCCTGTACGGTGAGCATGGTTGTCAGCCCGGCGGCCAGGCATCGAGACATCACCGAAGGAGCGCTCATGGCGATACGAAAGCCCGCCAGCGCCAGAAAACTGAACGCGGCGATCACCGCGATCATACCCAACAACCCGAGCTCTTCCCCGATCAGGGCGAAGATCATGTCGGTCTGGGCCTCAGGGACGTAGGCGCCCTGCGCGCCTGCTCCAGCCCCGGACCCGAGTATACTGCCGGATTTTATCGCGACCATCGACTGTACTATCTGGTACCCGGAACCGCTGGCGGTGGACCAGGGGTCGAGGAAGCTCATGAACCGTGCCCGCCGGTACGGTTCGAGCACCATCACCAGGACGAGCCCGGCGGTGGCGATCCCACCCGCCGCCAGCAATACCCTGGTCCGTATCTCCGACGCCCAGAGGGCTCCCGCGGCCCCAGACAGCAGCACGACCGAGGTGCCGAAGTCGGGCTCCAGCAACACCAACGCGAAGAGCAGTCCGACGGCCAGAAGCGGGCCGAGCGGCATACCGGATCCGGGACGTCGTCTCGCTACCGCACAACTCAACGTCAAGACAGCCGCCAGCTTGGCGAACTCGGCAGGCTGGAGGCTGAACACCTTCAAGTCAAACCACCTCCGGGAGCCCCCGATCTCCTGTCCTATCCCGGGAATCATCACGAGCACGAGGCTTACCAGTACGACCACGTAAAGCGCCGGAGCGTACCTGCGCCAGGCCGTGTAGCGAATGTGACTAACCACCAGGAACGCGATGAGCCCGAGCACCGTATGCACGCTCCTCATCACCAGTAAGTGCGTCCCATACTCTCGGTATGTCGCCGAGTACACCATCACGATCCCGAGCAAAGACAGTCCCAGGGTTACCAGGAAAAAGTTCGTCCGCAACGACTTCATCGGTCCGCCACCTTCTTATGTGTGAACGGTAGCGTGGACGCGAGCCGGGCAAAATACTCTCCCCGCTCAGCGTAGCCCGAGAACTGGTCGAAGCTCGCGCATCCAGGCGAGAGCAGAACCACGTCACCCGGACACGAAATCCTCCCGGCGACCGATACGGCCTCCTCCAGGCCCGGCGCGAGGTAAACGGGTTTCTCCCTTTGAACTGAATTCAAATAATCGGAGATCCGCTGTCCCGCCTCACCCTGGCAGACCACAGCCCGGCAACGACCGAGACGCGGCAGGATTTCCGCGAAGTCGGTGTATTTCTCCGAACCACCGAGTATCAGCACTACCGGCCTCTCGAAGCTCTCCAAGGCCGCAGCAACGGCCGCTGGATTCGTCGCCTTCGAGTCATCCACGTACAGTACGTCCTCCCTATCGGCCACGGTTTCCAGGCGATGCGGCTTGAGCCTGCTCTCACGCAACCCATCCCGGATATATTCCACCGGGGCATCCAGCTTCTGGGCCGCCGCCGCGGCGAACAGCGCATTTTCCAGGTTGTGAACCCCAGCGAAGCGAAGCTCCGAAGAAGAGATCAAACGGCGCCCCCGCAGCAGCAAATGCCCGTCTTTGACCTCTGTCCCTTCTCCACCGACGACTAGCGTCTCGGCCTCGATTGTCTTGTGGGCCTCATACCCAACCGTATCGGCCGCGCTCACGAGCGCCAGGTCTCCTCTATTTTGCCCCTCGAAGATACGGAGCTTATCCTCGGCGTACTCCTCCAAAGAGTCGTGCCAGTTCAAATGGTCGGGGCGGACGTTCAGAAGCGCCGCAACCTCGAAGCCGGTTCCCACGTCTCTAGCGCCCAGGTAGTGCAATTGAAAAGAGGAGACCTCCAGCACCAGGGTTCCGGCGCTCCGTACTTCCTCCAGACAACCGGTCAGCGCCCGCCAGGAGTTTCCGGCGACAGCATGTGGCGCACCAGCGACATCCAATATGTGGCGCAGCATGTCAACGACGGTCGTCTTGCCGTTGGTCCCGGTGACAGCCGCGACCCGCACGTCGGAACCGAGCATCGAGAGCCCGAGGGCGAGCTCCGATACTACCGGTATCCTCTGCTCTTTCGCTCCTGCTAGCACCGCGTCCCGCGGTGCTATGCCGGGGCTCACTACGACCCTCCCGACGCCTTCCAGTACCTCTGGTCCCGCCCCAAGCCTCCCTTCAACGCCTAATTCCCCTAGTACATCACGCAGGTATCCGTTGTCGCCGGCGTCGGCAGCAACAACCCTCGTTTCTCCGGAGGCAAGCAGCGCATGGGTGGCAGCCACGCCGGATTCTCCGAGACCGTAGACCAGAGTCTTCACCGCTTCGAGTCCTTTGGAGTCTTTCATGGCGCGTTATAGAGGAGTAGGTAATAGAGGACGAAGCCGGTAGCGGCGAACGCGGCTTGAATGATCCAGAAGCGGACCACGATCTTGTTTTCTTCCCAGCCCAGGAGCTCGAAGTGATGGTGGATTGGCGCCATCTTGAAGACCCGGCGGTGGGTGAGTTTGAAGAATGCGTACTGGATTATGACCGAGAGTGCCTCTATCACGAACAGTCCACCGATGATCGGCAGTAGCATCTCCGTTTTGGTAAAGACGGCGGCGGCGGCCATGACCCCACCGATAGCCAGAGAGCCCGTATCACCCATAAAGACCTCCGCTGGATGGGCATTGAACCAGAGAAAGCCGATGAGCGCACCGACCATGGCGCCGCAGATCAGGGCCACATCGTATTGACGCTCAAGGAAAGCTATGGCCGTGTAGGTGAGCAACGCGATGCCTCCGGCCCCGGCGGCCAGGCCGTCGAGTCCGTCCGCGAGGTTCACGGCGTTGGTGCTCCCGACTATCACGAGCAGCAAGAAAACGCTGAAAAGCGCCACCCCGACTAGACCCGGCCCCAGCACAAGGTTGCGATCCCACCCCGGCACGATGATGTTCTGGGTCACGCCGACGTAGCGAATCGCCAGGAAGTCCGCCAGTACGACCGCGAGCGTAAGAAGCAGAAATTTGTACTTTACACTCAGGCCCTCGTTTCTCTTGTTGGAGATCTTCTGCCAGTCGTCGTATAGCCCTATGCCGGCGACCGTCGAAATGAGCACCAGAGCTCCGAACGTCGCGGCGTTCGGCCGTCCCACCACTACCAGGGCCGCGACGAGACCCGCGAGCATCACGACGCCACCCATCGTCGGGGTTCCGGTTTTGATCAGGTGCGTCTCGGGACCGTCTTCGCGCACGAACTGCCCGAACTTCCGCGACTGGAGGTACTCTATAAACTTCGACCCGAGGGATACCGTCACCAAAAACGCTATCGCCGCGCTCAAGATCACGCTAAACAAGAGCCAGACTCTCTCTCAACTTGCGAGTCAGAGTGTCCAGGCCAACCCCTCGTGAGCCCTTCACGATCACGTAATCGCCGCGGTTCAGTGCTTCGCCTAGCTTTTCGCCAGCTGCCTCCGCGTCTTCGTAGTGGAGACTGCTTCCGGCGAACCCTTCCGCGTACCAGCGGGCTTCATCCCCGACGCACACCAGCAGGTCTACACCGAGGTCCGAAGCGGTCTTGCCGGCTTCGCGGTGATAGGAGCGAGCCTCGGCCCCGAGTTCGAACATTCCTCCGAGAACTGCTACGAAGCGCCGGCCCTGCTCGCGTGCCTGGGACGCGCCGTAGCGCAGCACGGCCGCCACGGCGGCTGGAGAGGCGTTGTAAGAGTCGTCATAGACAATGATATCGTCGCGTAGCGTGTAGACCTCTCCCCTGAGACCCGTTCGCCGCAAACGAGAGACCCCGCGGGCGCAGTCATCCAGGTCGAGGCCAAGCGCCACGGCGCCACCAAACGCCGCGAGCAAGGGCTCGACCAGGTGTGTACCGAAAACTGGGGTTCTCACCTCTCGGGAGCTGTCGCCGAGGTGTATGGTGAAACGAAGCCCCTCTTCCAGGTCCTCGATGTCCGAGGCAAGAAGGTCGGCGTCTTCCCCGCCAAAAGTGATGCGCCTCCGGAGATCCCGCCCGTATCCGGTCGCGGCCTCCGGCACCCCAACCGGAGCTACCAGGGCGCCGCCCTCCGGGAGTGCCAGCGCCAGTTCTCCTTTCGCCGCGGCCAGGGCGTCGAGGTCTCCGAAAGAGTCGAGGTGGACAGGCGAGACGGCCGTGAGGATGCCGACGTCGGGCTGCGCTATACCGCACAAATGCGCGATGTCTCCTGTGTGGGTGGCGCCCATTTCCAGCACCAACATCTCCGTACGCTGGTCGGCGGCGAGCACAGTAAGCGGAAGACCTATCTCGTTGTTGAAGTTTCCCTCCGTGGACGAGACTCGTCTGCCCGCACCGCGTAGGACGGCCGCCAGCGCGTCTTTCGTCGTAGTCTTCCCGACGCTGCCTGTTATTCCAACGACCGTCGGGACAACATCGGCCCGGGATAGCGTCCAGCGGGCAAGCTTCTGCATAGCCTCCAGCGGGTCATCGACGACCAGTGTAGGTGACGGGAGTGGACGCGCCGCAACCACCGCGGCCGCGCCCCTGAGGTGCGCTTCCGGGGCGAAGTCAGCCCCGTCGGTCCGGCCTTGCAAGGCGAAAAATAGTTCACCCTGACGCACGAATCGAGAGTCGGAGACGCCACCGCTCACGAGAGCGCGCGGGTCAGCGCCGTGCAAGGCGCCGCCAGTGACCCGCGCAACCTCTGCCAGGGAAGCCGGTCTCATCCGGCGCCGCCGTTTTGAGCTCTCTTTGTTCTCAATGTTCCGGCGTCAGGTGGGACGTTGTAGTACTGGAGCGTAAAGCCCATCACGTTCTCGAACGCCGGGGCGGCGGTCGTCTCACCCCACATGTCCTTCACCGGGTTGTCCAGGACTATGAGCGTGAGATATTTCGGGTTCGAGACGGGGGCGAAGCCTATAAAGGATGCGATGTACTTGTCCGTATACGTCCCGGTCTTTGGGTCCACTTTCTGGGAGGTTCCGGTCTTGCCGGCCACCGTGTAACCTGGTATCTGGGCGCGGACGCCCGTTCCTTTCTCGACCACGCTCTCCAGCATCCTTTTCACTATAGACGAGGTCTTGGAGGTTATCACCCGCGGACCGCGCGGCTCGGGAGAGGTCTCCTGCAAAATGTGCGGCGTGATCTTGTAGCCGCCGTTGGCGATAGCCGAGTAACCCGCGGCGAGCTGAAGAGGAGTGACCGTCTCGCCCTGTCCGATGGGAAGGTTGCCGATGGAGGATCCACTCCAATCCTTGAGGGGAGGTACCACGCCGGGGCTCTCGCCCGGCAGATCAACCCCGGTAGCTTTACCGAAACCAAAGCGCTTGATGTACTTGTCGAGGCGCTTCACCCCAAGCCTGCGGGCGATCTCGGTGGTACCTACGTTGCTCGACTCCTGAAGGATGTTCGCCGGGGTCATTATTTTCGTCGGATGCGGCAAGGAGTCGTGTATTATGCGGTCAGCTACGGGGATTTGATCCGGGACGACAAACTTGCTCCGGGGGGTGATGACGCCTTCTTGTATGGCGGCTGACATGGTAAACGCTTTAAAAGTCGAGCCGGGTTCGTAGGCGTCGGTGATCACTCGGTTGCGCTGATCCTGCATCGAAGATTTGCTGAAGTCGTTGTTGTTGTAACCCGGCGAGTTGGCGAGCGCGACTATATCACCGTTGTCGACGCGCATGACGAGACCCAGGGCGTCCTTCGCGCCGAACTTTTTGGCCGTCGAGCTTATAGAATCTTGCAACTTCTGCTGCACCGCCGCATCGAGGGTAAGCTTCACGTCTTTGCCGCTCTTCAGGGAGTTATCGAAGTTGGCTTCGACCCCGCCCAGAGGTTGTCCGTATTCGCCCACATGTCCGAGGACCTGGCTGGCAAGCTTTCCATCGGGGTAGACTCTTACCGCATTCGGAAGCGTAGTAATACCCTCTATCCCGAGCTTTTGAACTTTCGCCGCCACTTCCGGGTCGATCCCTTCGGCGACCACACTGTAGCCGCCAAGGCGCCCCTTGCTGTCTCTCTGCGTCAGGGATGCTTTGATCTGCGAGGTGCTCTCGTGGGCGGCGGACCCGAGCGCGCCCTTCAGTTCAGCGGCGGCTTTGTCGGGATTTTGGATCTGATAAGGTGTTGCGATCACTTGTGCCCCGTCGAGGGTGGTCGCGAGCTTCCTACCGTCAGCGCTGATTATGGTACCGCGTCCCTGTCCGGGTTCCGGCGCCGCCTGTTGAATGTTCTGCTCCGCCGCCAGAGCTTGATACCTGGCGTCGCCCGTGAAGCTCAGATGCGCCGCGCGGCCAAACAAGAGTAGGCCGGAAGCGGCGACTACCGCCATGACCAGACGTACCCTGCGGCGTCCGACGGAACTCGGATCCGCGCCGCCGGAGTTCGTGGAAGTCGCGGCGAGGCCCGGCCTCGCGCGCCGCTTCCTGCCGCTCAGGTACAGAACTTCCGCTTCTCTCGAACGGCGCTTGCCGGTAGACCCGGTCTTACTACCGTACCCCTGACGCTCTCTCTTCTCTGATCTCTTACGGCCGGCTTTGCCGGTTCTCCTTCGCCTGTTCTCCCCCATTTCGCCTTGCATCCTCCCCGCTATTGCCGTAAATCTCTATGTCCTTGCCGCTAGGAGCCCTCATGTTCGAATTCTCCTGGGCCAACTGGATGATCCGTCCAGGACTCGAAAGCTGCGCGACCTGAAGATCTAGACGCTGCTTATCGTCGGTTGCCTGGGATATCCGGCCCTTGAGCTGCTCCGTCTTACCGCCCAGGTTGGCCGATACCGTGTGCAAGTAGATGCTCCCCAGCATCAGTAGCATCGGCACGACGACCAGCACCAGGAACCTCCGGTGTGGAGCACCCAACTTTCTCCGGCGCGGACGATGGTCCGCCGATCTCCGGTTCGTTTTCCTTTCTTCAGGTCTCGGGTAAACAGCAGAGTTCGAAGTACGAGGCTGATACTTCCTCTGTGGAGCGGCCATTAGCTCTCATCCTCCAGAACCTCATCGGTCCTTATGGCCGCTCTCAATCTGGCAGAAGCGCTGCGCGGGTTCTTCTCCATCTCCACCCCGGAAGGCCGCGCAACGGCGCCCTTTCGGAAGATGGGTCTCGCGCCGCACACGCAGACAGGCAACTCCGGCGGGCACACACAGCGACCGGTCCGGTCCACGATGAAACGTTTCACCACGCGATCTTCTCCGGAGTGGAAGGTGATCACCGCGAGACGGCCACCTGCCACGAGCAGCTTTTCGGATGCATCCAGCGCCCGCCCGAGCCCGCCGAGCTCGTCGTTTACGTGCATCCTTATCGCTTGGAAGACCCTCTTCGACGGGTTTCCTCCTCGCTCCACCCAACCAACAGCGGCCCGCACAGCCTCCGTGAGATCCAAGGTGGTCGTCAGCGGTTTACGACGCGAGACCTCACAAGCGATTCGTCTCGCTTCTCCTCGCGGCACGTCCCCGAGCCCGGAGAGCAAGCCAACCAGCTCCCGCTCCCCGACATTGTTGAGGAACTCCGCCGCCGAAATGCCGGAATTGGGATCCATCCTCATGTCGAGCGGGCCTTCACGCGTGTAACTGAAGCCTCGCCTCGCATCTTCTATCTGATAACTCGATAGACCGAGGTCGAAGAGTAGAGCATCCACCCTCACACCTCTCTCGACCAACCGCCCCAGAACCTCGTCGTAAGAGCCGGACATAAGAGTGAATCGATCGTCGTCCAGCAAGCCCGCGGCCCGCCCGGCCGCTTCCGGGTCTCTGTCTATACCGATGACTTTTCCGTGGGGTCCGAGCTTTTCGAGTATCAGCCTGCTGTGCCCGCCAGCCCCGAAGGTGGCGTCGACGACGGTATCCGAGCTTTCGAGGGCGAGCGCCGCCACGGCCCTCTCGAGCATCACCGGAATGTGTTCCGCCGCCATCAACCTCCAAACTCCCTACCCGCGAACTCCTCGACGATCTCCGCGAAAGACTCGTCCGCGCCCGTCACATATCTATTCCACTCGCTCGTGCCCCAGATCTCCAACCTGTCATCTACACCGGTCACGGTAACATCTCGCTCCAAGCCCGCATACTGGGCGAGCTTAGTTGGGATTAAAACCCGACCCTGCCGATCCAAGCCAGCCTCGAACGCCATGGAGAAGAACATCCGCGAAAGCTGACGCCCCTTTGCCGAGAGGTCAGTGTTCGCCTTGATGTTCGCTTTGAACGCCGCCCACTCTTCAGGCGGGAAAGCAAACAAACACCGGTCTACTCCTTTGGTGATCACAATACCGCCATCGAAGTAGGGCCGGAGACGGGAGGGGAGAGTAAGCCGCCCTTTTTCATCCAGGGTGTGCTCGTACTCGCCTAAAAGAGCCAGGGTCCCATCCTCCCACTACACTCCACTTTGACCCACAACTTCGTAGATTCTTGCATATCAACCCACAACTCGCAATCTGAGCAGCCTTTACCCCCAAAATTGACGCCAAAACTACTCTTTTTACACTGCTTTCCCTCCCCCCAAGGGTATAGGACCCCTACTAAAAATCTTGTCCTGCTACCAGATACGTGGTGTTCTCAGCAAGCGTTTACTCATACTTACACTCTATATGTAGTATTTCACGTTTATTTACCACTATATGTTGATGTTTACTGGATCGGGTGGTGGTTTTTCAGTGGTGCGCTGAGTTTTTGTCGGGGAGGCGCGGAGATCATGATGGTAAAAGGTGGGCCCACCAGGACTCGAACCTGGGACCGTCCGATTATGAGTCGGATGCTCTAACCAACTGAGCTATGGGCCCTTGCGGGGTACCGGACGGTACCGCCGAGCTCCCCTGGTAGGACTCGAACCTACAACCCTTCGGTTAACAGCCGAATGCTCTGCCTATTGAGCTACAGGGGAAGGTTTGCAGGAGAAGATTATACGTCCCGAGCCCTCTGGCTTCAAGACTCAGCGGAAATAGTTCTGAGCGCTCCGGTCAGTAACTGTATCTCTGCGTGGATACGTTCCTTCTCATCGTAGTCGGATGTGTCGTTCTTATCTCGTTTGCGGCTTAGTATTTTCAGGCGCAGCCAGGCTTCCCGTACGGCGGTTTCCGAAGGGTAGAGCTTCTCGCCTTCGGCGGCGAGAGCCCCGAGTTGGTCCATGAAAGAACGGGTCCGCTCGTCAGCGAATATTCTGTCTGAGTTGCCACCCGACTCCTGCAGGATGGTAAAGAGCCGGCTCTGGCCTTCGTCTCCAAAATCCTCTGCCCGCAACTTCAAGGGTTCGTGAAGGTTCGGGAAGCTGATCCCTCCTTCCAGAAATCTGGAGTTGAGGTCCGGCCGGGCCAGTACCAGGGCCAGCACCTCGCGACCCGCTTGCCAGAGCGGGTCCCTGGAAGTACGCTTCCGTCCGGACTGCGCTTCCGTCGCAACGCGTGGCTCAGGTTCCTGAAGAAATTCGACACTCACACCGAGCGCCTCCGAGGCAAGCCGTAGGGCCTCTCGATGCAGTACGGGGTCTTTGACCTCCCGTATCAGGGCCTTTACTTCCGGTACGGCACGCGACCTTTTCATCGCGTCGGCGCCACGGGTTCGACGGGCGATCCGGCGGATGCTGTACTCCAGGATCGGCACGGCGCCCGAAAGCAACCTGGCGAACTCTTCTGGTGGGTGCCCCAGGAGCCAGTCCGCAGGGTCTTCCGGCAACCGCACTACGCGGAGGTCCATCTTGAGCTCGGCGGCGGTCGCGGCGGCGCGCTCTATCGCCTTCTCCCCCGCCGCGTCCGGGTCGAAGAGGATGTAAATCCTGTCCGCGAACCCGCTCAAAGTCCGCAGATGCGCCGGTGTCGTGGCGGTACCGAGGGTCGCCACGGCGTTCTTTATGCCAGACTGGTAGAGCATCAGGACGTCGGTGTAGCCTTCTACTACAAGCGCAGAGCGCTCCTTGCGAATAGCCTCCGCAACCTGCGGGAAGCCGTATAGCAGGTCCCGCTTGTTGAAGACTTCCATTTCCGGCGAGTTGAGATATTTAGGCTGGGCGTCTCCCATGGCGCGGGCGCCGAAACCAACGATCCGGCCACGCCGGTCAGAGATCGGGAACGTGATCCTCCCTGAGAATCGCTCCCCGCCCCGCGACGACAGAAGCCCCGCCGCATCCATGCTCCGCCGATCCAAGCCCAACCCCTCCAACGCCCTCGACAACCCGGAACTCCCGCGCTCCGGAGCATAGCCCAAACGAAATTCTTCTATAGTAGAACCATTGATTCCCCGGCCTTCGAGGTAACGACGGGCGGCTTCTGCGGACTGGGAGTTGAGCAGGTATTTATGGTAGTAGACGGCTGCTGCTGCGAGTGATTTGTGGGTGGCGCGGCGGCGAGCGGCTCGCTCACCGGCCGCTTTCGACTCCGAGGGAGAGTTGCCTTCGAACTCCAACTCGATCCCGGAACGCTCCGCGAGATAGGATACGGAGTCGGCGAAGGAGAAGGACTTCAGTTCGCTGACTAGCTTGATGGCGTCCCCGCCTCTTTGACACCCGAAACAATAATAGAAGCCCCGGTCGAGGGTGACGCTGAAGGAGGGTGTCTTCTCGGAGTGGTCCGGGTAGGGACAGAGGCCTGAGTAGCGCGTGCCCTGGCGGCGCAGGGCGGTGAACTCGGAGGCGACCTCGACGATGTTGGCAGCTTCACGGACTTGCTCTATGCTGCGTTGTGCGATTCTCAGGACCCCACCCTCCTTCGTACCGTACATATGTACAAAAATTCTCGCCGCCTCTAGTATGCGCCCAAGCTAATGTTACTCTAAGGATAGTGCGAATCACCGATCAAACAACACTAGCGCCGGAGGCCGGGTACGCGGACCTTCCGCCCGGCATAGGTTTCGACAAGACAGACGAGCCGTTGCGACGAGACATCAACCTGCTCGGGAGGGTTCTGGGACAGGTTCTGATCGAGCAAGAAGGCAAGAGTCTTTTTGGGGCGGAAGAGGAAGTGCGTCTCCTGTGCAAGCGGCTGCGCTTCGACTACGACCCGGAGCTCGATGGACGGTTGAAACGCCGAATAGACCGGATGGAGACCGCGGAACTCGGGCGCATCGTGCGGGCTTTCTCAGTGTACTTCCAACTGGTAAACATCGCCGAGCGTTATCACAGGATACGGCGCCGCCGTCAATATGAATCTTCCCCGGACAGCCCTCCGCAACGCGCATCGGTCGGGAGCGCGCTCGAGCGGCTAGTCTCCAAAGGTACGGAGGCGGACTCTCTCCAGAAGACATTCTCTGAGATGAACGTAGGTCTCGTATTGACGGCGCACCCCACGGAGGCGATGAGGCGCAGCATCCGGATAAAGCACGTCCGGATCGGCGAGATGCTCGAAGCGTTCGAGTCCGGGCTTCTCACCTGGCGGGAACGTCGGAATCTGGAGGAGCGGTTGGCCGAGGAGATTACGATCCTGTGGCAAACAGATGAGTTGCGCACCCACCGGCCCGAAGTCGTCGGTGAGATCGAACGGACGCTGCTGTTCTTCGAAGAGCCTCTAATCTCCGCGACCCTCGACGTGTACCGGGAACTCGAGGATGAGTTGGCCCGGCAATTCCCAAAGGACACACCGGAGGTCGGTCGAATCCTAGAGTTCGGTTCCTGGGTCGGTGGAGATCAGGATGGTAACCCTTTCGTAAAGCCAGAGACGCTGGGTACGGCGCTCGGACTGCATCGCGAGTTGATCTTGAAACGGCACCTGCGGTCGGTCCTGGCCCTGGCGGATCACACGAGCCAATCAGCACGGTTGGTCGACGCCTCCGAAGAACTGTACGACTCTATCGAACGGGACGAGAAGCTCCTCTCGGGAGTCGTGGAACGGCGCGAGAACGAGGATTTGGGTGAGATCTACCGGCGCAAGCTGATCTTCGTGGCCGACCGTCTGGAACAGTCGCTACGGGAGCCTGGTTCGCCCGCGGCGTACGCGAGCGCGGAGGAGTTCAAAAAGGATCTCCTGGTCATCCGGCGCAGCCTGCTGAGGCACGGGGGCGAACGCGTCGCCGAAGGTGGGCTCAGAGACTGTATCCGGCAGGCCGAAGTCTTCGGTTTTCACCTGGCGAAGCTGGACGTGAGGCAAGATAGCTCCCGGATAGTCGAAGCGGCGGCGGAGATTGCATACGCAGCCGCCGGTGAAGACCTCTTGCAGATGGATGAGGAAGGACGCATCGCTCTGCTGAAACGCTTGATCCTGAGGAAGGATCTCCCGCGTACCGGCGACTACTCCGAAGAAGCCCGAGAAGTGATCGAGACTTTCGAGCGCATCCGTCAGGCGAAAGAGGAATTTTCCGAGCCGCCGATAGAGACGTTCGTACTGAGTATGGCGCATCACGCCAGCGATGTACTTTCCGTGCAACTCCTGGCACGTCTCGTGGGGCTTCTTGAAGTAGATGAGGGAGGAGAATGCGCGGCGAGCTACTTGAAGGTGACGCCGCTTTTCGAGACGGTGGACGACCTATCGCGGGCTCCGGAGGTACTACGCTCGCTGCTTGGTGATCCGTTCTATCGCTCGTCGCTCTCTCGCGGCGGAGACTTGCAGGAAGTCATGCTCGGCTACAGCGACTCGGGAAAGGACGCGGGATACGTCACGAGCAGTTGGAGCCTCTACAAGACTCAGGGGCTCTTGAGTGCCGTCGCGAGAGAATACGGCGTACGGCTCAGGCTGTTTCACGGCCGGGGCGGCACCGTTGGCCGCGGCGGAGGGCCGAGCTACGAGGCGATCAAAGCTCAACCCCCCGGCACCGTGGACGGCAGGATACGAATCACCGAACAGGGCGAGGTCATCTCCTTCAAGTACAGTATGAGGGGGCTCGCCCGCCGCAACCTCAACACCACGCTGGCCGCCGTCCTGGAGTCGAGCGCCGACAACGCTTCGGAGGACCCTGAAGAAGCCTGGATCGAGACGATAGAGAATATCTCCACCACGGCACAAGAGACTTACCGTAGCCTGGTCTACAAGGACGAAGACTTCCTACAGTTCTTCTCCGAAGCCTCCCCCATCCAGGAACTCTCGCTGCTCAACATAGGCAGCCGTCCGGCTCGTAGGACTCAGAAACCGGACGTGGAGAGCCTGCGGGCCATACCCTGGATCTTCGCCTGGACCCAGAGCCGCTTCTTGCTCCCTTCATGGTACGGAGCCGGAACCGCGCTCACGAAAGAGATCGAAGAACAGGGAGGGTTGGATACCTTACGGAGTATGTACCGGGAGTGGCCTTTCTTCCGAACGCTGCTGGACTTCATGCAGATGACCCTGGCGAAGAGCGACCTGCGGATAGCAAACACTTACGCCTCGCTCGTCGGCGACGAAGAAGTTCGAGAGCGGATGTGGCGTAGGATCTCCGAAGAACACGCTTCGTGCGTCAAGGCGCTACTCCAGATCACCGGCTCCAAAAACCTTCTGGACAACAGTCCGGTCCTCCAGAGGTCTATACGCTTGCGCAACCCTTACGTAGACCCGCTCTCCTATATTCAGGTGCACCTCCTACATCAACTCCGATCCCTCCCGGAAAACTCCCCCGAGCGCGAGGCCCTCACCAAGCTCCTGCTACTGACGGTCTCCGGCATCGCCTCAGGCCTGCTCAACACCGGCTAGAGACAGTCCTCCATGCACCGTAGTTCACCTCATTGAGGAATACATGATTCCAGAAGATGGCCCGTTGAGGAGTCCGCGAGCCTCCTGGCATGAACCAGAAAGCCGCCCGAGACGATCTAGAAATAAACGCTTATAAAAAGACCGTAACTACGGATCGTCCGGCGCGGGCGAGAGATCAACGGTGCCAAGTGCGTCGCGGGTGGCGTGGTTGATCTGTTCGCCTCGCTACGAAGGTCGGCCAGGGACATCCAGAGTAATGGGCGTATTCGGAATACATGGCGTTTCTACTCTATCGTAATCCACTAAGATCCCTCGTATGAGACTACGCGGGCCATGCCGGTCTCCAGATGATAGGCGAGGTGACAGTGGAAAAGCCAATCTCCGGGGTTGTCTGCCACGAAGTCGAAGGTTGCTCGTCCCCTGTGCGGCTCTACGAGTACGTGGAGGTCCGCCAGGACCGGCGGCAGGTCTCCGGAGACGGCTATCTTTAAGGATACGCCCTTTTCGGCGTAGAGCGGTTCGAGGCGTCCGGCGGTGAGCCGGACCACAGTTGCCGGGTCGAGGCGCTCCGGTTCTAGGGTGAGTCGGCCGGCTTCGGCGCG
>JBBPZT010000213.1:0-10613 GCA_038198625.1 Rubrobacterales bacterium | reverse complement strand
TTCAGAAAACCATGTATGAGCGTGATGTCCAGCCTGGAAGGATCGTCGCAGACAACGTATTCTCCGCGCCGCAACTCGATCATGCGGAACTCCTTACCCGAAAGGTTCCGCTCGCACGAACAAAGAACGAGCCAGCGGCTCCCCGAGAGAGCTGACCCTTCCATCTTCGTCTTCGACGGTAACGACGCCGTCCAGGTCGCGCGTCTCCCTCACCACCAGCAGCCGTCCCGGCAGTAGGTTGCGCTCTTCGAGGTACTCCAGGACCGGGGCGTCCTCGTCGCCGACCTTGGAGATGAGGAGCCTGGCGCCGACCGCGGCCTCGGAGAGAGGGAAGGACTCGTCCGGCTCCATCACGCCGTCCGCGTCCGGTATCGGATCGCCGTGGGGGTCGTGGCCCGGGTGTCCCAGCAGCTTCGCCAGCCGCTCGGTGAACTCGTCCGAGACGGCGTGCTCCAGCTTCTCGGCCTCCTTGTGCACGTCCTGCCACGAGTACCCGAGGTGCTCCAGCAGGAAGGTCTCGATCAGCCGGTGCCGCCGGACCAGCCGCAGCGCCTCAGCCCGCCCGCCGTCGGTGAGCGAAGCCCCGTGGTAGCGCTCGTACTCGACAAGCCCCCGCTCCCGCAGACGCCCCAACATGTTCGTCACCGAAGCCGGAGAGACAGCGAGCCGGGCGGAGATCTCCTTGGTCGAAGCAGTCTCCAGCCCCGCAAGCTCCCAGATGGCCTTCATGTAATCACCCTCCGACGTGGAAGGCGGCTGCGATGTACCGGAAGAGATCATAACCCCACCATATTATAGCTGATACAAAGCCTGTTCTCAAACCGATAAACTTGCTCTTTAGGCTATGGCTATTATACTATTAGTTGTAGCTAAAAATACGTCGATTGTCGAGAGAGGAGGGGTTGGATGAGCAAGTGTCCGGAGGAGATCATCGAGGGGATTCTGCCGGGGGAGAGCGTGACGGCGCGGGCGGCGCACCAGTCTTTGAAGGGGGACCGCCGGGGGTTACGCCGACTATGGCCTTTTTTGGGGCCGGCGTTCATCGCGGCGGTGGCCTACATAGATCCGGGAAACTTCGCGACGAACGTCTCGGGCGGGGCGCAGTTCGGGTATCTGCTTTTGTGGGTGGTTCTCGGCGCGAACCTGATGGCGATGCTGGTTCAGTCCATGTCTGCGAAGCTGGGGATCGCCACGGGCAAGAACCTTCCGGAGATGTGCCGCGCGCGGTTCCCGAAGCCGGTTCCTTTCTTACTCTGGGTCCAGGCCGAGGTCATCGCGATGGCAACGGATTTGGCGGAGTTCCTCGGCGCGGCCCTGGGTCTCAACCTGCTCTTCGGCATACCTCTGTTCCCGGCCGGCTTGCTCACCGGCGTGGGCGTTTTCGGCATCCTGGCGTTGCAACGCCGCGGCTTCAGACCGCTGGAGGCGGTGATCTCTTCCCTGGTCGGGGTGATCCTCGTCGCTTTCGTTTTCCAGACCTTCTACGCCCAACCGGAGGGGAGCCGCGTTTTGGCCGGGCTTTTCAGGCCCCGGTTCGCGGGCACCGAGAGCGTGCTGCTCGCCACCGGCATCCTCGGAGCGACGGTGATGCCGCACGTCATCTACTTGCACTCGGCGCTCACCCAGCACCGGGTGATGGGCAAAACAGAGGACGAGAAGAAGAAGATCTTCCGCTTCGAACTCGTAGACGTCGTGATCGCCATGGGCATAGCCGGATTCATCAACATGAGTATGCTGAGCATGGCGGCGGCAGTCTTCCACTCTCGCGGCCTGGCTGGCGTCGCGGACATAGACGTCGCCTTCGAGCAGTTGCGCAACCTCGAAGGCAACTGGATGGCGATCCTCTTCGGCGTGGCTCTGCTCGCCTCCGGGATCTCGAGCTCCTCGGTCGGCACGTTGGCCGGCCAGGTCGTTATGCAGGGCTTCATAAACCGCCGGATACCGCTGTTCTTGAGGCGGACGATCACCATGCTCCCAGCCTTCACCGTCCTCGCCGTCGGCATCAACCCAAGCCGCACCCTCGTCATCAGCCAAGTGGTGCTCTCGTTCGGCATCCCTTTTGCCCTCATCCCGCTCCTGATGTTCTGCCGCAACCGCGACATTATGGGCAACTTGGTCAACCATCGCATAACCACCGTGATCGCCACGGTGGTGGTGGCGCTGATCGTCTCGCTGAACGTGTTTCTCATCTACCAGACCTTCTTCGGATAGTTGTAGCCGGGGTAGGCGCCGGGACCCGGCCGGCGAGCCTGCTGCTGTATACTTCCGGGCGAGGTGAGGGACCAGGAGCCAGCCGCGCAAGAGGAAAAAGCTTCCGCTCTCGCTGTCTGGGCTTGGGCGTTCTACGACTTCGCCAACACGATCTTCGCGATCAGCATCCTGAGCTACTTCTTCCCACTGTGGCTCGGGGACGAGTTGGGTGCGGGCGCGGGCTTCTACAACTACATCGTCGCCGCATCTGCCTTCCTCGTAGCCTCTACCGCCCCGTTCCTGGGCTCCCTGGCCGACTTCCGGCAGCGCCGCAGGCCGTATCTCGTGCTCCTGACTATCCTCTCGGTCGCGGCAACGGCCGCCCTGACCCTGTCCGGAGGCGTCGCCGCCGGGGTGACGCTCTTTATCGTGGCGGTCGTCACCTACCAGTCGGCGCTCGTCTTCTACAATGCGCTCCTGCCGAGCGTGTCGGTCGGGCGCAAAGCCGGTCGCGTCAGCGGATATGGTATCTCCCTCGGCTACGTCGGCAGCATCGTCGCCCTCCTCACGCTCACGGTCTTCGTCACCCGGCCGGAGGCCATGCGTGCCTTGCTCGGTCCCCTCGGCGGCTGGATCCAGACCGGAAGCGGTCACAACGCAAACGCCTTTCTGCCGACCGCCGTTCTGTGTCTGGTCTTCAGCCTGCCGGCCTTCTTGCTCGTCCCGGACCGGGAGGTGCGGGAGCCGCGGCTGTTCCGGTTTGGCGATGCTTTCCAGGAGGTCGTCTCGACGGTCAGGAACTTCCGTGGGAGCGGCGGGCTCGGGTTGTTTATCGTGGCGACGCTGCTGTATACGGACGCGGCGAACACGGCCGTTACGAACATGTCGCTGTATGGGAGGCAGGTCTTCGCGATGGACCAGGGCCAGATCCGGAACCTCCTTCTCTTCTCGACGGTCTTCGCGGTGGTCGGGTCTGTCGGCTTCGGTTTCGCCTCCGACCGGTTCGGACCGAAGAGGGCGCTGCTCGCGGTTCTCGTGCTCTGGATGGCCGCCATCTTGACCGCTACCTTCGCCGTGGCGCCCTGGATGTTGCTCGTGGCCGGACCGCTGGTAGGCATCGCCCTCGGGGCGACCTGGACCGTGAGCCGGGTGATGCTTCTCGCCCTCTCCCCGCCAGAGAAGCTCGGCGAATCCTTCGGCCTCTACAGCATAGTCGGCAGGCTCTCGGCCATAATGGGACCTCTGCTCACCGGCGCGCTGTTGACGGTCTTCGGAGGTCTCGGAGAGGCGCTTTCGTACAGGATCTCAATAGGCTCGCTCGCCCTCGTGATGCTGGCTGGTATGGTCCTGCTCGCACGGGTCCCCGACGCGCGGCCCGGTCCCGCCGTCGCCGCCTTCGCTCCCGAGACAACAACCCCGGAGAAAGTGTAGGACACATGAACACGACCGTCGTTGTAGAGTTGGGGAGGTAGTGAGGTCGTCAGAGAGGGGGAGCCGGAGATGAGCGGCAGCGAGATGAAGAGGGTGGCGCTCGTTGGAAACGTCGTCACGGACTACGAAGTCTGGCCGGAGGCGAGCCTCCTGATCGAAGGCAGCGCGATCCGGGACGTAGCCCGTGACACTTCGCTCGCCACGGTCGCCGACGAGGTAATAGATTATCCCGACTCGATGCTGGTGCCCGGCTTCGTCGACCTGCAAGTAAACGGCGGCTTCGGGGTAGACGCAGCGACCGAGCCGGAACGTATCATCAAGCTCTCCAGAAACCTACTTTCTACCGGAACGACATCTTACCTGCCGACCGTTATTTCTTCCCCGGAAGACCTCTACCTTGAGGCGCTACCCAAACTAGCATCCGCCACCGGAGGTCCTCCCTCGACCGGCGCAGAGGTGCTCGGCATCCACCTCGAAGGACCTTTCATAAGCGTGGAGAAGAAAGGGGCGCACGACGCCGCCTACATCGTGCCGCCAGACATGGCCCTGCTCGGCCGCCTCCTCGACCTCGGGACGGTCCGGATGCTTACCCTCGCTCCCGAGTTGGAGGGAGCAAGGGAATTGATGATGCTCGCCCGGAACCGTGGGGCTGTGGTCTCGGCCGGGCACTCGGATGCGCCATTCGAGCTTGCTTACGAAGTGTTCGACAGGGAGGCCGCAAGCGTCACCCACCTGTTCAACGCCATGAGCCGGATGCACCACCGGGAGCCGGGGCTGCCGGGAGCCGCCTTCGCCCATCCGAGGGTCGTCTGTGGTCTCATCTCCGACGGGCTCCACGTTCACCCGGAGGTCGTCGGGCTCGCCTTCCGGATGCTCGGCCCCGACCGCATCTGCCTGGTCACCGACGCCACCGCCGCGACCGGCGTGGGTGACGGGCGCTACGCACTCGCGACCAGGACCATACACGTGGAAGCAGGCGTCACCAGGCTCGACAACGGCGCCATCGCCGGTAGCGTCCTGACTATGGAGGAAGCCTTCCAGAACATTCTCGCCTTCACCGGCTGCACTGTCCCGGAGGCGGTACGTATGGCCTCGACCGCACCCGCCAGACTAGTCGGCGAGGGGCGTAGAAAAGGCCGTCTTGTACCCGGCTACGACGCCGACGTCGCCGTGCTCGCCCCGGACCTCTCCGTGGAAGCCGTCTGGCGTGGCGGCGAACGAGTGATTCCGGCACGAAGCGCGAGATCAATGGCGTGAAAGTCGAATGCGTCCGGGGAGACATAACCCGTCAGGAGGATGTGGCGGCGATCGTCAACGCCGCCAACGCCGAACTTTTGAGAGGGGGAGGTGTGGCCGGCGCCATCCACCGGGCCGCCGGTCCCGGCCTCGGAAGAGAGAGCCGGAACTTGGCCCCCATACGACCCGGCCAGGCCGTAATAACCGGCGCCCACGATCTCCCGAACCGCTACGTTATCCACACCCTTGGGCCGGTCTACGGCCACGACCACCCCCAGGCAGAGCTTCTGGCGGCCTGCTACCGAAACTCCCTTGCGCTCGCCGAAGAGAACGAGATAGTCTCCATCGCCTTCCCGGCCATCTCGACCGGCATCTTCGGCTACCCGCTGGGAGAAGCTGCTGCGGTAGCCCTCCGAACAGTCTTCCAGGAGACGGAGAAGCTTGAGAACGTGCGCCTGGTACGTTTCGTGCTCTACGGCGAGCGCGACCTCGAAGTCCACGAGGGGGTTCTTTCGAACCTGCATTGATCTCGGGTTGCTGTTGCGCTACACCGAGCCGATCTTGCCGAGTAAACTCACGGATTCCGATGCGCCAAAACTGAACCTTGGAAAGCTGTAGTTTTTCATCCAGTGCGCTCTCGTGGAAAGCTCTACGCTCTCTTGTAGGGCAGGCTCAAACTGGAAGGGGAGAACGATGGCGACCAGAGAGGTACAGCCGGAGCGTATTCGCAGGCTGAACGAGAAAGACGTCCGCGAAGGTGAGTACGTCCTGTACTGGATGCAGTCCTCTCAGCGGGCGCAGTACAACCACGCTTTAGAGCACGCGATCCAACGGGCCAACGGCCTTGATCAGCGTCTCCTGGTCGTCTTCGGGCTGACGGACGGCTACCCGGAGGCGAACCTCCGTCACTACACTTTTATACTAGAAGGCTTGAAAGACGCCCAGGACGCCTTAAAGGAGCGTGGCATAAAGATGGTCGTCCGTAGGGGCTCCCCGGACGAGGTGGCGCTCGACGCCGGGAAGGGTGCGTCCCTGATCGTGACCGACCGGGGCTACATGAGACCCCAACGAAGGTGGCGCGAGAAGGTCGCGTCGGAGGCCGGTTGTCTCGTGGAGCAGGTCGAGTCGGACGTGGTCGTGCCCGTCGAGCTAGCCTCGGGCAAGCGCGAGACGGCCGCCCGCACGTTGCGGCCGAGGATCCACGAACACTTAGAAGATTTCCTCGTGGAACTTAGTCCCACGCCTGTCGAGAAGCAGTCCGTCAATATGAGCGAAGACGGCATCGACCTCGACGACATCGTGGCGGTCCTGGAGGATATGGACCTGGACAGAAGCGTGGAGCCTCTGAGCCACCTCTACAGGGGTGGCTCAACAGAGGCGCGTAGGATCCTGGACAGTTTCCTCGAAAACAACTTCGGCACCTATGTAAAGAACCGCAACCAACCCCAGACCGACGATGTCTCGCACATGAGCAAGTACCTCCACTTCGGTCATGTCTCGCCTGTGCAACTCGCTCTCGCCATCCGGGACTCCGGCGCCCAGAGAGAAGACGTAGACTCTTATCTCGAAGAGGTCATCGTCCGGCGCGAGTTGAGCATGAACTTCGTCTACTACACTCCCGACTACGACTCCTACTCTTCGCTCCCTGACTGGGCGAAGAAGACGCTCGAAGAGCACAAGGAGGACGGGCGGGAGTACTCTTACAGCCGTGAACAGTTAGAAAACGCCGGTACACACGACCCGTATTGGAACGCGGCGATGAACGAAATGCGTTACACGGGGTATATGCACAACTACATGCGGATGTACTGGGGAAAGAAAATCCTGGAGTGGTCCAACACCCCTGAGTACGCTTACCGGACCACGCTTTACCTCAACAACAAATACTTTCTCGACGGCCGCGACCCGAACTCCTACGCAAACGTCTCCTGGGTCTTCGGGCAGCACGACCGGGGGTGGAAGGAGCGGGAAGTCTACGGCAAGGTCCGCTACATGTCGAGCGGCGGCCTGGAGCGCAAGGCGAAGCCCGAACAGTACGTCGAGAAGGTCGAGCAGAGGATCGGAGAATAGAAGAGAGAGTTCCAATCGGAGTCCTTAACGGCCATGGAACGAGGTACGATGCTGAAACAACAGACGAACTGACGGTTCTGGTTAGCAACGTTGGCTCCTTCTATAAAGGTGAAAGTGGTAACATTTCGTTCGTGGGAGAGACGATCGAACACAGCATGGAGAAGCTCCTTCACCGGCTTGGACAGAACCCGGTGATGCCAGCGGTACGTTCCGAGGGGGAAGCTCTCGAAAAGGCGCTCTCCGGCGACCACCCCGCGATCCTCGTGCTCGGTGGGGATGTCTTCGAGCTCGCGGATAGAATAGGAGCGAGAGAGCGTCGGCCGCCGGTCATCGTCAACGTGGACCTGGTAGGCGGTATCGCCGGCGACACTACCGGCATCAGGTTCCTCTCGCAACACGTGGAAGGCATAATCTCCACCAGCCGGCGGGTGATCGAACTCGGGAACCATACGGACCTGATCACCATCCAACGTCTCTTCGCCCTGGACGGGATGGCCATGGAGCGGGGCCTCAAGCTCACCAAGCGCACCAAACCCCAATGCCTGGAAATACTACCTGGGCTGGCCTACCCGCGTATGGTGTCCAGCTACTCCGAGTTGCGGGAACATCCCGTGTTGGCTGGAGGGTTTATCAGGAGCCCGGAAGAATTGTCGTACATCCTCGACGCGGGTGCGGTCGGCGCTTCTACCAGTCACCAAGAACTCTGGAAATATACGCTTGACTCTAAAGTCGAGGCCTGATATTTTTGCCCGTACAAGTTAATACTCTGTAGCGCGGGCCCAAAGACATAGAGCGCCTCGCACGGAAACGCAGCTTCCGGCCGAACAGGTTGAAGTGTTTTCGTGCGGGGCGTTTTACGTAGCTTGGTGGGGGCCGGGGATTGGAGGGATCGCTCAGGGGGCTTGTGTGGGACCGGATAGGGGAAAGGAGTAGGAAGATTTGGTAGGGGATCTTGTCACAGACCACAGGTGATAAACCGTGGACACGCCACAGCAGGTATTCCTAAACCGGATGGTGCCATTGCCGGTTTAGGAGCCTGTTCAAGTATGGTCACGGCTTGAGGGCATACATCAAGGAGCGATAAACGGAGGTGTCAGGTAAATGACGGCTATCGCAATAGGGGCTGACGATGCGGCCCTGGAACTCAAGAACGTGCTGGAGCAACATCTGCGCGACAACGGCTACGAGGTAAAGGACTATAGCCCTTCCTCGAAGGAGGAAGCCGAGAGGCTCGGCACCGACTACCCCGATGTGGCTGTAGAGGTCGCGGAGGCCGTGGCGAAAGGCGAGCACGAGCGGGCCGTTCTGTGTTGCGGGACCGGGCTCGGCGTAAATATAACCGCGAACAAGGTGCCTGGTGTGCGGGCCGCGCAGTGTCACGACGTTTACTCGGCAGAGCGGGCTCGCAAGTCGAACAACGCGCAGGTGATCACTATGGGCGCGCGGGTTGTAGGACCCGAGCTGGCAAAGACGATCCTCGACGCCTGGTTGGAGTCGGAGTTCGGGGGCGGCAGCTCTACCAAGAAGGTCGAGAAGATGGAGGAGATAGACCGCCGCTACCACTCGGCGGAAACCACGACTTAAGCTACGGGTCGAGGAGGCCTCATGACGCAGAGTAGCGAGACCGGGTCCGTCGGCTCTTCGAACTCGAAGGCGCCCGACGAACTCTACGAAGGCTACGTCTTCGATCTCGACGGGACTATATACCTGGGTGACGAGTTGTTGCTGGGGGCGAAACGCCTGATCCTCAAGCTGCGAGAACTGGGCAAGCGGGTCATTTTCCTCTCGAACAACCCAACCAAGGACCCGGAGATGTACGCCGAGAAGCTGGGCAAGCTGGGATTGGAGACGCCCACCGACGAGATAGTGAACACCGTCGTCACCATGACGCAGTGGCTGCTCCAGAACCACCCGGACGCCACCGTTTACCCGATCAGCGAGGAGCCGCTCAAGAACTCGTTGCGGGAGGCGGGTATCAAGATGTCGGACAACCCCGAGGAGATAGACATCGTCATCGCCAGCTACGACCGGGGTTTCGAGTACGAGAAGCTCCAGATCGCCTTCGACGCCATCTGGTTTCACAAGCGTGCGAAGCTCGTGACGACAAACCCGGATCGCTACTGTCCGTTCCCCGGAGGAAGGGGCGAGCCCGACGCGGCTGCCATTGTGGGGGCCATAGAGGGGTGTACGGGGGCCAAGTGCGAGGTCAACACCGGCAAGCCCGACCCGATCATGCTAAAGACCATCATGGACCTCGTCGGGCTCGACGAGAAAGATTGCGTGATGACTGGCGACAGGCTCTACACGGAGATCCGTATGGCACTCGACGCTGGGATGCCCTCCGCAGTCGTCCTGACCGGCGAGACGACGGAAGAGGACCTGGAGAACGAGTCCGAGGAAAACCTCCCCGACTACGTGCTTACGCGCATAGACCACCTCGTACCGGCTCGCCTCCGCGAGGAGTATGGCTGGGAGGACGAAGAATGATAGGAATGATGACCAGGAGGCGATACCCGTGACCGAAGGGCCATATCTCTTAGGCATCGACTTCGGGACCGGAGGTGCGAGGGTCGGCATCTTCGACCAGGAAGGAACCCCGATCGTCTTCGCCGGTGAAGAGTTCGCATTAAAGCATCCGCGTCCGGGGTGGGCGGAGCAAGACCCGGACGAGTGGTGGTCGTGCATGGTAGCCGCGACCAGGAAGGCGTTGGACGAGAGCGGCGTCTCCCCGGAGGACATCGCCGGTATCTCCGTTGACACCACGACTTGCACGGTCCTCGCGATAGACGAAAAAGACCGTCACATGCGCCAGGCGATCATGTGGATGGACGTGCGGGCCTCCGAGGAGGCCGAAAAGATCGCCGACACCGGCAACGACGCCCTGAAATACAACGGCTACGGGGCCGTCTCAGCCGAGTGGATGCCATCCAAGGCGCTCTGGATCAAGGAAAACGAGCCCGACACCTACAACAACGCCAAACACATCTGCGAGTGCCAAGACTGGGTCACCCACCGCCTCACGGGGGAGTGGACGGCGAGCATCAACAACACGAGCACCCGCTGGTACTACGACAAGAACGAGGGTGGTTTCCCGGAGAGCCTGTACGAGGAGATCGGAATCGGTGATGTCCTCGAAAAGTTCCCGCAAAAAGTCCTCGACATGGGTACCGTCGTCGGGGGTCTGCGTAAGGAAGCAGCCGAGGAGCTAGGTCTGAAAGCCGACACGCCTGTGGCCGAGGGTGGCGGAGACGCGTTCGTGGGAGCTCTGGGGCTCGGGGTCGTTGATCCGGGGAAGATGGCGCTTATCACCGGCTCTTCACACGTCATGATCGGGCAAATATCAGAGCCTATCCACGGGCAGGGTTTCTTCGGCGCCTACACTGACGCCGTCGTACCGGGCCAGTATACCGTCGAGGGCGGGCAGGTCTCGACAGGCTCGATCGTGGCCTGGTTCAAAAACCAGTTCGCCGGTGACGCCGTGGCCGAAGCCAAAAAACGTGGCGTCGACCCCTACGAAGTCCTGACCGAGAGGGCAAAAGAGATCTCGATAGGCTCAGACGGCCTCATCGCCCTCGACTACTTCCAGGGCAACAGGTCTCCATACACCGATCCGCTGGCGCGCGGCATGCTGTGGGGATTGACCCTCAGCCACACTCCGGCTCACCTCTTCCGGTCGATCATCGAGG
>JBBPZT010000212.1:0-2522 GCA_038198625.1 Rubrobacterales bacterium | reverse complement strand
TTCTATCTCTTTAATGCGGGCGCCGAGGGCCACCCCGAAGACGACCACGTAGAGGAGCGAGGTCAGGAGCGGTGGGATCAGGGTCTGCGTCCAGACGCGCATGAAGCGCAGGACTTCGCGCGAGAGCAGCGTCCGGAACATTCTATCGGTCAGTAACATGCCCCATCACTTTCAAATACACCTCTTCTATGTTCCTCGCTTCGTAACGCTCTTTCAAGTCCTTGCTAGTTCCCTGGGCGACTATATGGCCGCCGTTGATTAGCCCCACCTCGTCGCACAACGCCTCCGCCTCTTCCAGATAATGGGTCGTCAAGAGGATGGTCAGCCCGCCCCGGTTCAACTCCCGAATGTACTCCCAGAGCTTGTAGCGCAACTCCACGTCAACACCCGCGGTAGGCTCGTCGAGGAAGAGTACCTTCGGGTCGTGCATCAGGGCGCGGGCGAACAGGACGCGCCGCTTCATGCCGCCGGAGAGGGTGCTGACTCGCGACTTCCGCTTGTCCGTCAGGGCGAACCGCTCAAGCATCTCGTCGGCCCTCTCGCGGGCTTTTTTCTTCGAGACGCCGTAGTAACCGGCGTGGAACGTCATGACCTCGTAGACGGTCAGGAACTTGTCGAGGTTTATCTCCTGGGGGGAGACCCCGATCATACGCCGCGCCTCCTTGAACTCCTCGAACGCGTCCTTCCCGAAGACCTCTACAGTCCCCGAGTCAGGCCGCGCCAAACTCACGACGCTGTTTATGAGCGTGGTCTTGCCCGCCCCGTTCGGCCCGAGCAGCCCGAAAAAGCGCCCGGCCCCGACCTCCAACGAAACACCGTCGAGCGCCACGAGCCCGTCGGAGTACGTCTTCCTGAGCTTCTGAATCTTGAGCGCCGGGACCTCACTCAAAGCCCGAGCACCTCTCTCGCGGCCTTCTCCCCGGAGAGCATCGAGCCGTTTATGGACGAGTCTTCGGTGTACTCGCCGGCCAGCACGAGCCCCGGCGTGGCCGTATCGTTCCGCGGCAGCTTTCCGTGGATGCCCGGCGGCTGGTCGAACTGGGCGTATGGGATGCGGTAGACGGCGAGCGGCGTGAGGTCGGCCTCCGGGTACCATTGGCTTATGTCTTCGACGCCCCGACGATAGAGTTCTTCGTCCGGCAGGTCCGGGACGCCGAGCGCGACGGCGCTCACGAGTCCCCGGCCCGGCGGGGCGTAAGCGGGTGCAATGTTGCTAACTTCGACGAAGTTGTTCAAAAAACCTCCGCTTTCGGCGTTCAAAAGGATCTTCTTTCCATCTCCGAGCCCACGTCCGTCCGTGGCATAGTAGATGCACGTCTGCCCGACGGAGCCTTCCGGGACGTCTTCTCCGGTCAGCTTTCCAGCCCCCGGCGCGTCCGTGGCGACGACGACGGCGTCGGCCTCGTGCTCGCCTCCCGCAGTCTTTACTCCCACTACCCAGCCGCCGTCCTTCAACAGTTCCTCGGCCGGACTGTTCAGGTGGATGGCGTCTTCCGGCAGGTGGGAGGCTGGTTGTTTAGATATTTCGCCGATGCCGCGCGCCGGGACGGTCGTCCTTCCGGTGGCGAGCATCCGGAAGGTGAAACGGAGGACACGAGAGGAAGTCTGTAGGGAACGGTCCAGGAAGATACCACCGTAGAACGGCCTGAAAAACCTGTCCACGATCTTCTCCGAGAAGTTGAGCCCTTCGAGGTACTGTAGGCTCGTCGAGTCTTCGCCGGGGACCCCTCCGACAGCCTCCGAGCCGTCCACCAGCACCCTCGACAGCTTCAGGACGCGGAGCTTGTCGGCCAAGGTAGCGGCGTCCGAGAGCAGAGATGGCACGAGCGCCTTCGGGTCGCGCAGCGGGTCGGAGAGGACGCTCTTCTCGCGGCCTCGCAACACGACGGCGCCGGGGTCGAAGGCGCGCAGGTCGAGTTTCTCGTGGTCGAGGTGCCTCTTCGCGGCCGGATAGGAGGTGAAGTAGACCTGGAAGCCCCGGTCGAGGAGGAACCCGTCCTTCTCGTCGGTTCGGACCCGTCCGCCGACGCCGTCGGAGGCTTCGAAGACCTCCACCTCGGTCCCACGTCCCGCCAGCGCCTTCGCGCAGGTCAGGCCCGCAAGGCCCGCTCCTATTACCAAAACCTTCATAGCTAGAGAGTTTAACCGTCGCGGGGCCGGCGGACCACGATAGGTCACACGCTCCGATACGGTACTCTATACTCGGATACAAACATGTCTATAGGTTTGAACATCGCGTTGCAGAAGGGCCAGGATGGGGTCGCCGGGACCCCCGGGCAGGCGATCGGGAGGTTCTGGAAAGAATTAATCGGGTACACGCCCCAGATCCTGGCGGCGTTGACGGCTTTTCTCGCGTTTCTAATAGTCGGCTTTATCGTCCGGGCGGTCCTCAAGACGACGCTCAGGCGGGTAGCGATGGCGCCCCGCATCCGGATACTCGTGGTCCGGCTGGTCTTCGTGTTTATCCTCGCGTTGGGAGCGATAGTTTTCCTGGCGACCATCACCAATGCCAGCATCGGGAG
>JBBPZT010000211.1:0-2293 GCA_038198625.1 Rubrobacterales bacterium | reverse complement strand
GATCAAGAGCGTCGGCAGCACCACTATGTCGTTCGTGCCGGCCTCGATGTTGAGCGCCTGCCGCACGGAGGCGGGGATACGTTCCTCCCGCACGACGTCACGCAAGACTACCGGGTCCGTGGAAGCAAGGATAGTCCCGAGTAGCAGCGATTCGAGTACCGGGACATGAAGCAGGAAGTAGGACCCGGCCGCGATGACCGCCACTATGATAACCGTCCCCGGCCCGAGTGAGAGTATCGGGACGAAGCCCGCGCCGCCCATGCCGATATTGCCTATCCTCACGGCTTCGAGGCAGAGGACCATCGCCAGCGTCAGCGTCGCCACGGTTTCGAGCAACGCGCTCTCCGGGCCGAGGTTCAGGATGCCCAGGCCGTGCTCTCCTAGCAGGAAACCCAGCCCGAGAAAAATGATTGGGAAAGAGATCGGCGCCCGGTCCACGATCCCCGACGCGAGCCCCGCCACCGTCAGCACGATGGCGACCAGCGCGAAGCCCGTTACCAGATCCGGCACCCGTTAGCCCTTCAGGTAGATGTAAGCCAGGTCGGTCGCAGCCGTATAGACCACGTGGTGGAAGATATCCACGGCGACTTCCTCGGCGCCCCACTCCCAGATGGGAGGAGCGACCTCCAGGGCCGGCAGCATCGCCTGCTCCGCCCCGAGCACGACGCCGAAGTGCGCTAGGGCGGCCGGTACTCCTTCGAAGCCCGCCGCGCCGATGAGACCTCTCACCGCCCCCCAGCCGGCGCCGTAGCCCCAGTGGACGAGGTTCCCGAACCGGGCCTTAGATTCCTCGTCCTCGAAGTCCATGCCCAGCACCTTCGCCGCCGCGTCAGCGGGCGCGTTGCTCGCCTCGCGGTTCCGGAGCTTCATCTCCAGCGTGCTCGACGCCGTCATCGCCGCCGTTCCGACCAGCCCTGCCAACAACCCCTTGCCGATCAACGCCACCGAACCCGAACTGTTTGTTCTCATGGACCTCTTTCCGGTTTGTCTGGAACCTGCCGGGACAATACTAACCGAACTAGACGATAGCCTCGTCTATGTAGCACCAGCGCCAGTCCTCGCCCGGCTCGAAAGAGCGGATTATTGGATGTTCAGTGTCGTGGAAGTGCTTCGTGGCGTGCTTGTTCTTGGAGCTGTCGCAGCAGCCGATGTGTCCGCAAACGAGACACTCTCGCAGATGTACCCACGTTTCATCCATCTGGAGGCACTCTTCACAGCCCTGGGCCGAGGGTTCCACACCCTTTATTTGATCCAGATGCGTGCATTGCTGTTGCATCTTCTCTCCTCTCTCGCCCGGTTATGCGGGCGCGATCTCTCCTCCGGTTTCTGCGCTATCTACCGTCCCGGTTTGTCCGGCTTGTTCGGGAGGGGCCGGCTTTCCCTCTATTATGAGCGCCGAGACAAGCGCGCTCGCCAGCGCGAGCCCCGCCGCGATGAACGTGACGGTCCGGAAGCCCGCCACGAACGACTCGTCCACAGCCTGGTTTATCTCCTTCTTCGTTGCAGCGTCTATTCCCTGGGGAGCCTGCGTCGCGCCGAGGTCTACCTTTCGGGCGTCCATCTGCTGTACGACGGCGGGCGGTAGATCCATCTTCGAGAGTCGGGAGTCGAGGGTATTGGAGAAGGCCGTGAAGACGAAGATGCCGAGGACCGCGATGGAGAGCAGGCTGGCCGTCCGGGAGACGGCGTTGTTGACCCCCGAGGCGAGCCCCGAATGCTGGCCCTCCACCGCGTTGAGCGCCGTGGTCGTGAGTGGGGCTATTACCAGTGACATACCGAAGCCCATGACCACGACCGCCGGGAAGAACGTCGTCCAGTACGAGCCGCCGATACCCGGCAGGGTGAACAGGACGAAGCCGGCGGCTGCTATGGTTGGTCCGACTATCAGGGGGAGTTTCGCCCCGTAGCGGGTCACAAGGCCGCCGGCCCACCGCGACATGAGGAACACTATGACGACGAACGGGAGAAATGCGCTACCGGCGGCCGTCGCCGAGTATCCCTGGACCTGTATGAGGTTGAACGGGAAGTAGTAGAGCGCACCGCCGAGGCCCGCGTACAGGAAGAGCGTCAGGAGGTTCGCCCCGGAAAAGTTCCTGGAGCGGAACAGAGCTAGCGGCATCATCGGCTCGCGGCTACGGCGCTCAACGAAGACGAAAGCTATCAGGGCGGCGGCGCCGACCACGAGGCCGAGGATCACGGGCAGGTTGCCGAAGCCTGTCTCTGAGGATTGGATCAGGCCGAAGACTATCCCCCCGAGGCCGAGCGTCGCCAGGGTCGCTCCGGGAAAGTCGAG
>JBBPZT010000210.1:0-10598 GCA_038198625.1 Rubrobacterales bacterium | reverse complement strand
TTCCTGCACGAACAGAACTCTGTTCCAGGTAGGGTTAACCGCGTCGCCAGCCGGTTCACGCGTCAGGTTCTGGTCACCTTCCGGGCCGCCAAAGAGCACCTGAAAGACGCATCTTGGGTCGGTATGCCGACCCGTAAGGAGTTCTTCGGCGCTTCCAGAGAAGAAGCGCTCCGCTCTCTTGGCCTGGAGCAGCCGGTCGTCTTGATCTTCGGCGGTAGCGGCGGCGCATTGAAGATAAACCTCGCCGCCGCAGAGGCTTTTCGGGGCGAGACACCCTACACCATCGTACAGATCGCCGGCCGGAGAGACTTCAGACGCCTTTCGACAAGCAATCCACGCCACCGAATCCTGGAGTACGAGCCGGAGATCTGGCGCTACTTAGCTGCCGCCAGCGTGGTTGTGATCCGCTCCGGGGCGGGCTCTCTGTTCGATACGGCCGCGGTTGGGCGGGCTTCTATCCTGATTCCATTTCCCTATGCCACGGGCGATCATCAACTGTACAATGCTCGCTACTTTACCGAGAAGGGCGCAGCCGAGATGATCCTCGACTCCGAGGTCACCGCCCGCGTTTTGCGAGAACGCATCGAGTCCCTGTTATATGACGACGAACGTCGGGAGAGGCTCGCCGGAGCCATGGGCCCGCTGGCTACCCCCGACGCCGCTGCGGAGGTGGCCGGGCGCTTGATCCTGGCCGCCGCGAGAGAGGAGAATTAGAGCTTTGAGGATTCACATGATAGGTATAGGCGGCGCCGGCATGAGCAGCATCGCGGAGATTCTACAGAGAAGAGGACATACCGTCACCGGATCGGATCTGAAGGAGTCGCCGTACACGCGCAGGCTCCAGGCATCCGGCATGAAGGTCCATATCGGTCACGAGTCCGGGCAGGTCGGAGAGGTGGATCAGGTAGTGGTCTCGACCGCCATCCCGCAGACGAACCTGGAGCTTCTGGAAGCCCGCCGCCGCTCTATACCGGTAGTCCCACGCGCCCAGGCACTCGCCGGCATTCTCCAGAGCCGCCGCGGCATCGCGGTGGCCGGCACCCACGGCAAGACCACGACTACGAGCATGACTACCCACGCCCTCAAGGCCCTCGGCGAGAGCCCCACGGCGCTGGTCGGCGGCGAGCTGAACGATATCGGGAGCAACGTAGTAGAGGGAAGCGCGGATCTAGTGGTTGCCGAGGCTGATGAGAGCGACCGCTCTCTACTCTACCTCCGCCCCCGCGCGGCCGTCATCACAAACGTCGAGTTCGACCACCCGGATTTCTACTCCTCACTAGATGACGTGCGCGAAACCTTCTCGAAGTTCGTGGAAGTACTTCCCGCCGACGGACACCTCGTAACCTGGGCAGAAGACGAATCCTGCCTGCGGCTGGCCGGAGAAGCGCCGTGCGAGGTGACGACCTACGGCATCTCCAGCGGAGACCTGCGGGCCGGAATTCTCTCCCCGAACAGCTACACTTTTATCGAAAGCGGTCGCGAGAGGGGTACCGTGGAGCTCGGGGTGCACGGACGTCACAATATCCTCAACTCGCTGGCCGCGGCAGGCGTCGCCCGCTGGTTGGGGCACGATCCTTACGAGGCGGCCTCGAGCCTGAGAAACTTCGGCGGCGTCCGGCGCAGATTTCAGCTAAAGGGAGAGCGTGCCAGGGTGAGGGTCATCGACGATTACGCCCACCACCCGACCGAGGTTGCCGCCACCCTCGAAACAGCGCGGGCAACACAGTCTAACGGAGGTCGGGTGATCGCCGTATTTCAGCCGCACCGTTACTCGCGCACCCGCAGGTTCTACCGGGAGTTTGGCGAAGCTTTTTCGTCCGCCGACGCTGTTCTTATCACCGAAGTCTATGGAGCGGGCGAGATGCCCCAGCCCGGCGTGAACGGCAAGCTGATAGTCGATGCCATCTGCGCTACCCGCGCCCACCCGGATGTCTATTATCTACCGGAGCAAACGGCTATCCCTCGCATCCTCCGCGAGCTCTCCAAACCCGGCGATGTCGTGCTGACGTTGGGCGCCGGAGACATCACTAACGTGGGTGACAAGCTACTCGAACTCCTGGAAGCTTGAACCACAGCCGCCGACAACCTCTTTGCTTCATCTCCATCGCTATCGCTATCATCGCCCTGGCGGCCGTGGTGCTCTACATCGTCTCCTACCTGCTCGTCCCGATCGTCGGTGTGCAGGTCGAGGGCGACCGTATGCTGCAAAAAAAAGAGGTGACTCAGAACATCCCGGACCACACCAGCCTCCTAACCCTCGACACCTGGGCGCTGAAACGTAACCTGAAGTCTAATCCATGGGTTAAAGGTATAGATGTAACCAGAGATTGGAGATCAGGTATAGTTACCGTTAAGGTTGAGGAACGCCATGCTGTCTTGAGCGCGGACCTGGGTAAGAAGAGGATCATACTGGCTCAGGATGGTACGGAGTTACCGGGGCTTGGGGGGGCGAACCTCAAGACCCTCAAGTTGGACAGGAGTCGGTTGGAGGAGATCGTGAAGGCGGGGAAGGTCTTGCAGAGGAATGGGATCGGGTTGCAGTCGGTCGATGCTTCTGGTCCGGGCGGGGTGCGAGCTTCTGTCAGGGGGCATCAAGTCATCTTTGCCGGAGAGCTTGGGCGAAATCAGGTCCAGGCTCTCGGCGATATAATGAAGAAGAATCCCAGGGCCGGGGTCTTTGATCTGCGCTCCCCCGAGAGGGTAGTGGTCAGCCCGCCGAACGGGGTTTCGAACGGCTCTCCGAGCATCCCGCCGAACGGATAGCGAGGTTGTCCGTGGCGCAATCTTTGGTCTATGCGATAGATGTGGGCACAACCAAGATAGTTGCCGTTGCCGGACGCTCGGATGGGCGGGGAGCGGCAGAGGTACTCGCGATGGGAGAGTCTGCTAGCCACGGGCTCAAACGGGGTGTCGTCGTGGATCGAGAAGCGGCGGCCAAATCCATAGCCAGGGCGATAGATGCCTGTGGCGTGGTTGGCGGTCCGGTCAGCGTCGGGATAGCGGGAAGCCACATCACCTCTTTCAACACCGAAGTGACGCTTCTCAACAGGAGCAGAAACCTCACCATCACCGAAAAGTTCTTGCAGCGTCTGGACGAGGAAGCACACAGGCTGGATCTCGATGAAGACCAACAGGTGATACACGTGATCCCCCGCGGCTACGTCCTCGATGGTTCGGAGGGTGTGACGCACCCGTTGGGCCTCGCCGCCCGGCGTGTTACGCTGCGGGCCCACGTCGTCAGCGGCGCGGTTTTTAGCATCCAGAACCTCCTGCAGGCCGTCGAGGACACCGGAGTAACCGTCTCACGGGTTGTGCTGGAACCCTTGGCCGCCGCCGAGTCCTGCATCTCCGAGGCCGAGCGAGAGGCTGGAGTCGCCCTCTTAGACGTCGGTGGTGGCACGAGCGATATCGCCGCGTTTGTCGGCGGCGTTTTGACCCACACCGCCATTATCCCGATCGGGGGTGAAAGCTTTACCTCAGATGTCTCCTATGGGCTCAAGGTCCCTTTCGATGCCGCCGAGAGGCTGAAGAGACGTTACGGTACCGTGTTGCCCAAGATCGTGGACCCCGTGGCTGCGATCAAGCTCGACAGACGCTACTACAACGCCCACTTCATGAGCCAGATTCTCGAGTACCGAGCCCGCGAAGTACTCGACTACGCACGCGAATCGCTCCTGGCGGCGCGGGTCAAGAACCGCTTGCCCGGAGGCATTGTCCTGACCGGAGGTGGCTCCCAGCTAAACGGGCTCGTAGAACTCTCCGAGGAGGTCCTCGGTATGAGGGCCCGCACCGTGAAGCCACAGTATTGGCGCGGAAACCCTAAACTCTTGAGCAAGCCTCAATACGCTACGGCAGCGGGTTTGCTCTACTTCTCGACCGAAGACCATAACGTTGAATCGCAAGGTAAAGGTGCAGCGCCGACCAGTTTTGGTAGCATAGTGTCCGCGATCAAGAGTTGGTTTCGGGGAGGTTGATCCGGCTCTGAAGCGGGAGAGTAGGCTACAGAGGGCGACAGAGAGGCACGATGTTGGACACGGGGACTAATTATCTGGCGGTAATCAAGGTTGTGGGAATTGGCGGCGGCGGGACCAACGCGGTCAACCGCATGATCAACTCTGGCTTGCAGGGGGTCGAGTTCGTGGCGGTCAACACGGACGCGCAGGCACTCCAGATGTGCGACGCCGATCAGAAGATCCACATAGGGGAGAAGATCACCCGCGGGCTAGGTGCTGGAGCCGACCCGAAGATCGGGATGGAGGCCGCTGAGGAGAATAAGCAGGAGATCGAAGCTGCCCTCCAGGGCGCGGACATGGTCTTTATAACCGCCGGCAAGGGTGGTGGTACGGGAACAGGCGCCGCACCGGTAGTCGCGAAGATAGCGCGGGAGTCCGGGGCTCTAACGGTGGGTGTCGTCACCCGGCCATTCAAGTTTGAGGGCCGGCGGCGCGGGACGTATGCCGAGGAAGGGATCAAACGTCTCAAGGAGAACGTCGACTCCCTCATCATCATTCCGAAC
Source organism: Rubrobacterales bacterium (assembly GCA_038198625.1). Classification (GTDB taxonomy): domain Bacteria; phylum Actinomycetota; class Rubrobacteria; order Rubrobacterales; family Rubrobacteraceae; genus JBBPZK01. The sequence goes on along the minus strand of JBBPZT010000210.1, from coordinate 6,082 downwards.
GACCGGTTGTTGCAGGTAGCCGACAAGCGCACGAGCATGATGGACGCTTTCAGGATGGCTGACGATGTCCTTCGGAAAGGCGTGCAGGGGATAACGGACCTCATTACGGTACCAGGCCTCATCAACCTGGACTTCGCGGATGTGCGCACGATCATGTCCAACTCCGGCTCGGCTTTGATGGGCATCGGCGAGTCAAGCAGCGAGAACCGAGGGGTAGAGGCGGCGAAGGCGGCGATCTCGAGCCCACTCCTGGAGGCGAGCATTGAGGGAGCTACGGGTATTATCCTGAACATCACCGGCGGTACGGACCTCGGGCTCTTCGAGGTTAACGAAGCGGCGGAGATCGTCCACGACGCAGCCCAGCAGGACGCCAACCTGATCTTTGGGGCGGTAGTAGACGAGCAATTTGGGGAACGGGTGAGCGTAACGGTTATCGCCACGGGCTTCGACGAGCGGATGGCGAACCAGCGCCGGACGGAGCGCCCGGTCTTCGAGCCCCGGGAACGGGAGGAGGAATTGACGGTTGGCGACAGTGACGACCTTGACATTCCTGCCTTCCTTCGCCGCCGGTAAACGGACGGCCCTGATCAGCCAGAACGTGCGTCAGTACCTACCTCACACGCGAGAAGCTAGCCCATATTCCTCGTACAAGGTCGAGGCTCACTCCGGCCCGGGCCTCAGCCCAGGTTTCGGCGCCGTCTACGTTGCGCCGGAGCCTATGCCCGAAAACGCGAAGGTGTGGTTCTTTACCAGGCTCGGTGGCGTATCGAGGCCGCCGTACGACAGCCTCAACGTATCGACGAAGGTTGGGGATAGTGAAGAAGCGGTCACCGAGAACCTGTCCCTTATAAGAGAGGCGATGGGCGGGAGTCCCTCGGGGTGGGTGCGGCAGGTCGCGGGAGACGGGGTGACGCGTGTGTCAGAGGCTGGGCTTGCCGGGGAGGCGGACGCGCTGGTGACCCGCTCGGAGGAGCTGCCGCTGGTCGTGGCCGTGGCGGACTGCGTGCCGGTCGTGCTCGTCGGGGAGGCCGAAGTTGGGATGGTCCATTCCGGATGGCGCGGTACTCTTGCCGGTATCTCCGGCAAGGCGGCGCGTGAGATGGATGGGGACGTGCGGGCGTACATAGGGCCGTGTATCCGGCGGTGTTGTTACGAGGTGTCGTGGGAGCTTGCCGGGTCTTTTGTCAAGAAGTTTGGCGCGGTGGTGACAACCGGCCGCAACCTTTCCCTTCCGGCTGCTATCCGTCATGACCTCGACGAAGCCGGGGTTTCGGAGGTACACGACCTCGGGCTTTGCACCGGATGTCGTTCGGACCTTTTCTACTCACACCGGAAACAGGGTCTCAAGACCGGACGTAACCTGGCGGCTGTGGCGAGAAACGTTTCATGACGGCGGATTGACCCTGGCATGACACAGAAATGGGAGTTGGATGAGGTAAAGATAAAGGATCGGCTGGCGCTCGTGCGCGAGAAGGTGGACGAGGCTTTAGAACGGAGCGGACGCAGGACGGACGAGACGAGGGTCCTGATCGCCAGCAAGTATTACGATCCGGACCAGATTTCCGTACTGGCGGAGGCAGGAGCCACCCTAATTGGAGAGAACCGCGCCGAGGACCTTGTCCGTAAGCAACAAGAATTCGGAGATGCTTTCGAGTGGCACTTTATCGGCCACCTTCAGCGCAGAAAAGCAAAAGAAGTTGTTCCTCTGGTGACGCTCATACACTCGGTCGATTCCGTGAGGCTGATCGAGGAGCTGGAGAAACGGGTGGATGAAAACGGCATAGATATACTCCTTCAGGTCAACGTCGGGGGAGAAGAGTCAAAGTATGGTGTCCGGGAAGGTGATGTGGATGCGTTGCTTGAAGCGGCTGCTGCTACCGGGGGCAAAGTTCGCGCTAGAGGCTTCATGACGCTCGCGCCGCTGGTTGAAGACCCGGAGGATGTGCGTTATGTTTTCGCAAAACTAAGAGCGATCCGTGATAGGCTCGCCGGAGAGTGGAAGGCCCACTTCGACCTCTCGGAGCTTTCGATGGGCATGAGCAACGACTATGCGGTCGCTGTGGAAGAAGGAGCCACCGTAGTAAGAATTGGGCGGACGCTGATCGAGGAAGGTGGGCCGTGAGGAGGAAAGTTGGCAGTTAAAGATAGTTTTGGACGGATGATGTCCTGGTTCGGATTCGGCGCGGAGGATGAGTACTACGAAGACGAAGAGGAATACGGTCGGGACGAAAACGAAGCTTACGCGGGTGGAGCCCAGGAGGCTTCCGGGTCTTCCCCTGCGGTCCGGCGTATCAACCGGGCGGAGAGGTCGTCATCCTACGGTACTTCTCTCGGGAACGTTTTCGGCGGCGAGAGCGGAAGTTCTGGGCAGGGCCGTAACTTTGAACAACAGGGTCAGGGCCACTTAAAGCCCGTGCCGGACAGGAGATCCTCTCCGGCTCGTGTGAGTGTTGTTGAGCCGACGAGCTTCAACGACGCCCAGGGTTTGGCCGACCGTTTCAAGCGTGAGCAGCCGGTGATCCTGAACCTCCAGAACGTCGATACGGACCTCTCGCGGCGGATGGTAGATTTTTGCTCCGGGCTCACGTATGCCATGGACGGCCAGATCCAGACCGTCGCGAGCCGGGTTTTCCTGCTGACGCCGCGCAATGTCGAGGTGAGCGCCGAGGAGCGTAAACGCCTCGCCGAGCGCGCCTTCTTCAACCAGCTCTGATCTTGGCGCACTCCTTGACGCGGGTGGGGATTATAGGAGCGGGTAAGATCGGGGGCTCGCTCCTGGTCCGTCTGGCCGAATCCGGACGGTTCGAGTTGGGAGTTAGCGATATTCATCCCGAACAGCTGGCGCCTTACGCCGAAGACTACGGCGTCCGGGTCTTTTCCTCCAACCAGGAACTCGCCGAGAGCACCGACCTGGTAATCGCTGCCGTGAAGCCCTGGGATGTCGTGGCGATCTCGGAGGGAATACGTTCCGCTCTCGAAGGTACGAGCAAGGCCGTCGTGAGCGTCGCGGCGGGGGTTCCAATTTCCGCAATAGAGGAGAAGCTCGCGCCGGGGACGCCGGTGTTGCGGGTGATGCCGAACGTGTGCGTCTCGGTGGGGCTAGGGTCGGCCGTGGTGACGGCCAACGAGGCTGGTCAGGAAATGGTGCCGATGGTTATGGAGATCTTCCGTTCCGTCGGGGACGTGATGGAGCTCCCGGAGCGCCTGTTCGACGCGGCGACGGCGCTTCACGGTTCGGGGCCGGCTTACGTCGCGCTCTTTGCCGACGCTCTGATACAGGCGGGCGTACGGGAAGGCATCCCACGCGACATCGCCCGCCGGCTGGTCAACGGGACCATCCAGGGCACGGCCGTCCTGCTCAAGGAGCGGAGCCCGCACCAGGTGCGCGACGAGGTAATGACGCCCGGAGGTACAACAGCGGCGGCGTTCGTGGCGATGGAAAAGGCGGGCTTCGTCGGGGCCGTTTACGATGGTATACACGCCGCCACCGAGCAGTCGAGGGGGCTCGGCAAGTGACGTTGGCGCTCGCACTGCCGGAGTTCGGTTTCAGCATCAGCGCTCTACTCAGCGGCGTGGTCATGTACGCTTACTACGTGCTATTCGGGTTCATTATCGCTTCCATCTTGCTCAGTTGGCTGCCCGGTTACCCGTCGAGCAGCTTCATGCAGGCCGTATACGAAACGGTCGGAAACGTCACCCGTCCGATATTGGGGCCGATCAGGAGCGCCATCCCTCCGCTGCGACTCGGCGCTCTCTCGCTGGACCTGTCCCCGATCATCGCCATATTCGGACTCTTTATAGGAAGGTCCTTGCTTCTTTTGATCATTCAAAACTTCCTACAGCCCGTAACGGGATGAGAGGAGTGGGCATGAAGCCGGTAGATGTCAGGCGTAAGGAGTTCAAGAGTAAGTGGTTCGGTGGCTACAACGCCAACCAGGTCGATGATTTCCTGGATACGGTGGCCGACAATTACGAGGATGTGTACACCGAGAACCTCCGGATGAGCGAGGAGCTTTCAAGTCTCCGGGAGAGGTTGGAGCAGTTCGATAAGCTCGAAGGTTCTATCCAGTCCGCGCTGGTTAATGCTGAAAGGGCCGCCGAGGATCTGCGAAAGAGCGCCGGCCGTGATACGGAAAACGCGCGAATGAACGCCAATCGGGAGGCGGAGTTGACCATCAGGGAGGCGAAGGCCCGCGCCCACCAGTTGCTGGCTGATTCCTCCGAGAGAGCCGAGCGGGTTCGGGAGTCCTACGAGGCTCTTACGGAGGCAAAGAAATATTTCGCCTCCGATTTCCGAAAGCTCTTGAAAAGCTATCTGGACGTCATGGACAACGTCGAGGTAGCATCCGCGAAGAAGATCGAAGCCTCTTTGAGGGAGCGTCTGGACCTGGAATCTCTCTCCATCGCAAGGGAGGCCGCCGCCAACGAACCCGTGGAGAACGGGGACTCCAACGGTGAAGCGACCCGGGCAATGGACCGGAAGGCGGAAGCCTCCGAAGCAGATGCGGTGGAGAAGGAGGATCCCGAAGTAGAGGAGCCGGAGGTCGAGCCGTCGAGTACGGAGCACGCTCCCGCCGAAAACGCCTCCACCGAGACGGACCCAAAGGCTGCGACAGAAGTAGACCGTGAAGAGTCCGGACCGGATGGAGAGTCGGGGGATGAAAGTAGCGGTCCTTCCGAGAACGAGTACAAAGACAGATCTTGGCGCGCTAGCCGGTTCTTGCGCCGCCGTGAGTAGGGATTTCGTCTGCGAGGCGAAGGGTGGGACCGGAGTTCTGCTCGACTTACGGGTCTCGCCGAAGGCAAAAGAAACAGCCGTGACAGGCGCCTACGGTGAGGCTACGGTTAAAATGAAAGTCGCGGCCCCTCCGGTCGAAAGGCGGGCCAACGCGGAAATTGAACGCTTTCTGGCCGGACTTCTCGGATTGCCTCTCTCACAGGTCTCAGTGATCAGGGGTATATCCGGTAGAGATAAGGTCGTTCTTTTTCGAGATATTGAGTCGCGAGAGGTCCGTGAGGGCTTGATGGTACTCCTCGGTCGGTCGTGACGCTCCAGAGCTTCGAGGTCGGGCCGGGAGAGGCCGGAGAACGCCTCGACCGACTGGCGGCCCGTCGCTCGGGCTTGAGCCGGAGCGCGGTGCAACGTCTGATCTCCGACGGCTTACTGAAGGTTGGAGGTGTGGGAGCTTCACCTTCATACAAGGTGCGTGGCGGTGAACTAGTCGAATGGGAACCCCCGGATGAGCATCCGGGACCGGAAAGCATCCCGGTCCCCGTTGTTTTCGAGGACGAGGATATCCTGGTGGTGGACAAGCCTGCGGGGCTCGTCGTGCATCCGGGGGCCGGAAACGCCTCCGGTACGCTCGTAAACGCGCTGCTCGATAAGGGCATCTTCGGGGGGGACGATGCCTCTCGTCCAGGTATCGTCCACCGGCTCGACCGGGACACCTCCGGACTGATGGTATTGGCGAAAGGAGAGCCTGCCTACTCGAACCTGGTAAAGATGCTCTCCGAGCGGCGCGTTCGGCGCGTGTACCGGGCGGTCGTCGTGGGTGAGGGGCTGCCGGAGACCGGAACTATAGACTCTCCCGTGGGCCGTGACCCGGAGAACCCTACCCTGATGGCCGCTGGGGTCGGTAAGCGTGCGGTTACACACTTCGAGGTGCTGGGTGAGGTGGCCGGATACACGATGCTCCGCGTCAGGTTAGAGACGGGCCGGACCCACCAGATCCGGGTCCACCTCTCCGCCATCGGATATCCGGTCTACGCAGACCCGCTGTACGGCGAGGCTATAAAAGACCGTCGTCTCTGGCTCCACGCCGAGCGTCTTGCTTTCATCCATCCGGTGGACGGAAGAGAGATGGATTTCCAGTCGGAGATACCCGAAGACCTGGGCGAGTCGAGGTTGAAGTTGAATTTCCGGTAGGGTGGAGAGCGATCACGCCTCCGGTCAGGGCGGCCAAGGTCGTGAGAGGGTGATCGGATGATTAAGGGGAAACCATACGCTAGAGCGGTTTGCAAAGTAACTGCAAGACCGTGAAGCTGTGAAACATGATCGCTTATTCGAAAGACCTCAGACTAG
>JBBPZT010000209.1:0-3476 GCA_038198625.1 Rubrobacterales bacterium | reverse complement strand
CTCACCTTTCGGGACGGAATCGCTGGACACCTCTTTTTCCTTACCGAGCTTCAGATTCGCTTTCTTCAACTTCTTCCCGGCCTCGGAGATGGTCAGGCCGTGCAGATCCGGCGTCTTGACCAGCGACGGTCCCTTACCGACCACCAAAGAGACGCGCGTGCCGCGCTCGACTTTTTGGCTCTCTCCCGGCTTCTGGGAGAGGACGCGGCCCTTCTCTTTGTTCTTGCTCTCTTTCTCCTCTACCGTCACCTTGAGACCCACCCCGCGAAGGGTGCGCTCGGCGACTTTCTGCTTGTCACCGACGACCTTCGGCACTGGTAGGCTCGCAACCGGCTGCTTTTTCGCCGGCTGTCCGGAGACCTTGTAGAGGCTGTCGAAATTTCCGGAGCCACCGAACGCGGTGACCAAAGAAGCAACCGCCAGCACGATGAGCGCCACCGGCAAGAGCCACCTGAGCCTTCTCCGGCGCCAGGTGGTACGCTCCCCGCGCGCGGGCGGTCCGGGCCGCCCGCGACTGACGGCGACGGAGTGCATTCGACTTGTTCTGGACTCTGGGACAGTCTCTCCGTCTTTCGGGACCGATGTTAACCAGGCTGGCAGGCGTCCCTCTCGCACCAGCCGGAGGTCTTCCAAGAGTTCGTCGGCGTCGGCGTGACGGTCTGCCGGGTCCTTGGAAAGCAGCCGCGTTACGACGGCGTCCATGCCTTCGGACACCTCCGGGTTGGCCGCGCGCGGCGAGGCGGTTGGGGCCGAGACGTGCTTCAGGGCCACGGCGATAGGGCTCTCCGCCTCGTAGGGAGCGACACCGGTAAGCATCTCGTAGAGCACCACCCCGAGCGCATAGAGGTCGCTCGCGGGGCCGGTCGGCTCGCCCTTGGCCTGCTCCGGGGAGAGATAGTGGGCGGTACCGAGTATGAAGCTCGTCCCGGTCATGGACGCCTGCGAGACGGCCCGTGCGATCCCGAAATCAACGACTTTCACTTCTCCGGAGTCGGTCAGGAGAATGTTGTGAGGCTTTATATCCCGGTGGATCACACCTCCCCCGTGCGCCGCCCCAAGGGCCGCCGCGATGTGGATCGCCACATCAGCGGCTTCACGATCGTCTAGCGGTCCTTCACCTACGATCCTCTCCTTGAGCGTGCCGCCGCTCACGTGCTCCATGGCTATGTAGTAGGTACCGTCCTCGGCCTGTCCCTGATCGTAGACGGAAACGATATTCGGATGGGAGAGTGCGGCGACGCTCCGGGCCTCACGCCTGAAACGCTCTACGAACTCCTCGCTCTCCGCGAGCCTCTCCCAGAGTACCTTGAGGGCCACCTCCCGGCCCAGAACTTCATCTTGCGCCAGGAAGACTTGTCCCATACCTCCGCTGCCGAGCGAGTGCAGGACGTTGTACCGCCCGTCTACTGTAGTCTGCTGCATGGTACTGTCTATACCCCTCGTCGGTAGCCGTCTAACCTAGCTTCTCTCCGGTATGACACCCCCCACCGGACGCCCGGTTACACTTTCAGGTGGCACATATAGTGTCACCGTGCGTCTGTCCTTCCGTGGATTGTACGATACCAGGACGATTGGAGATCACCACCGGTCGCGATATTTACGAGATATACGGAGTATCTAGCGCCGGATGCTCGGGCCGATGCGCTTCATGGCGGCACGGAAGTCGTAGAAGGTGACGGAGAGCGCATCAAGCTGGTGGGTGGTGATCCTGCGCTCCAGGTCTCCGAGGCTCAGGGAGCGGCGCATGCACACGAGGGCTGCTTCGCGGCAGAGGGCTTCGAGGTCAGCGCCCGAGTAGTCGCGGGTGGAGGTGGCGATCTGGTCCAGCTCCAGGTCCGGGGTGGTCGGCATGCCCTTCGTGTGGATCTTCAGGATGTGGAGGCGCGCCTCGGCGTCGGGCAATCCTATCTCTATCTCGTGGTCGAAGCGTCCGGGACGCCTGAGCGCCGGGTCCAGCGCCGAAGGGCGGTTGGTGGTCGCGATGACGCAGATCTTCCCGAGGTCGTTCAAGCCGTCCATCAGAGAGAGTAGCTGGGAGACGAGCGTCGCCTCGAAGCTCTCGCTCATCATGTCGCGCGAGGAGGCGAAGGAGTCTATCTCGTCGAAGAGGATGATGGCCGGCGACTTCGCCCGCGCCTCGGTGAAGAGACCCCTCAGGCGGGCCTCGCTCTGTCCCCAGTATTTATCCAGAACCTCCGGCCCGGAGACCGCTATGAAGTGTGCCCCGCACTCGTGGGCGACGGCTCGGGCAAGCAGCGTCTTTCCGGTTCCCGGCGGTCCGTGGAAGAGTATTCCCTTGTGGGGACGGATGTGCAGGCGGGCGAAGATCTCCGGGTGGCTGATCGGGAGCTCGACGGCTTCCCTGATGAGCGCGATCGTATCCCGCATGCCCCCGACGTCCTCGTAGCGGGTCTCCGGGACGTTGCGGGTCCCCGTCGCACCACCGGTTACCGCCATCCCCGCGCTCCCGCTCCGGACGTTTCTCGTCAGCCGCTCGATGAGCCCCTCGCGCTTCTCCGGGACGGGTTTACGCTCCGGCGCGGCGCCGTTCGGGCTCTTGCTCACGGTCCACTCCGCGAGCGGCCCGTTCTCCCTGTAGCGCCAGTTCTCGTCTCGGCCCGGGTCTATCTTCTCCGGGAGGCGCGCTACTATCTCTGCGGTGGCGTCGAGGTCCAGGATCGGGCACCGCGCGCACGGCCCGAGGTCCGATAGAACACGGTCGGTGATCTCATCCTTATCCACCGTGAACACGCCATCCTCGCCCATCTGGCCGGAGGCATACCAGGAGCTTCTGGTGAGGTGATCGTTGTCGTAGACCCGGATCTGACGACACGGAAAGAGCTGCTTGCCCTCCAGCGAACGCGGCGTACACCACTCCCTGGCCGGGGTCCCCGAGCGCTGTTTTCTCATGAAACACTTTAAACCCTCGAACAGTTCCTCCGCCGGTACGATGGCACCGTCCGTCGCGTACTCGACCGCACGCATGCCCCGCAGGAGCCTGGAGAAATCATCGAGCGGGCGCCAATCGCCCGGAAGGTCCAGGTCCACCGCGACCCTGGACGAGCCGTTACGGCCCTCGACCCGGTAGGATGGATGCCTGCCCGCGACGGCCGACGCCTGCCCGAGGAGACCATCGGCGCTCAGAGGAAAGCTGATGTGAACATTCATAGTACGCAAATTCTAACCCACGCCACGCCCGACCGTCGTAGCCTAGTGGAACTACAGGTCTTCCTTGAGAGACTTCGTGTAGAGGGCGTAACGTTCGCCGCTGCGGCTAATACGCTCGCCGGCATGCTCGTAGCCCAGTTTGGCGAAGAAAGGACCGGCGCCGGCGCCTCCTGGGCGCGTCACGAGCTCCAGACGGTCGAGGCCGAACCTACGCGCCATTTCCTCGTAAGCCTGGAACAACGCCACGCCCGTGCCGCGTCCGTGACGGTCGCTACGGACCGCGATGTACGTCGGGAAGCCCACCTTGT
>JBBPZT010000208.1:0-6336 GCA_038198625.1 Rubrobacterales bacterium | reverse complement strand
GGCACGAAGGACCAGAGTTGCGTCGAGGTTTGCCCGGTCGATTGCATATACGACGGGGGCGACCACTTCATGATCAACCCCGAGGAGTGCATCGACTGCGGCGCCTGCGAGCCGGAGTGCCCGGTCGAGGCGATCTACCCGGAGGACGAAGTCCCCGATGAGATGCAGAAGTACATCACCAAGGCCGCCGACCACTTCGAGTAGGCGTAGCCAGAGCGCGGAAAAGGGGAGGGGCTACGGCGCCTCCCCTTTTTTGTAGCCTTTTCTAGCGGGCCAGGGCGGAGACGCTCCGCATCTCTTCTTCGTCCAGCTCGAAGTCGAAGATCTCCAGGTTGCTCTTGAGGTGCTCCCCGCCCGCAGCCTTCGGGATGGCGGCGACCTTCTCCTGCTGCACCAGCCACCGCAACGCCACCTGCGCCGGGCTCTTGCCGTGAGACTCGCCGATCTCCCGCAGCGTCTCATCCCTCGTGACGGCTCCCTTGGCAACCGGGCTGTAGGCGGTTAGCAGGTAGTCTTTTTCTCTGGACTGTTCGAGAAGTTCGTCTTGTGACTTGTAGGGATGGTACTCGACCTGGTTGCAGAAGATTTCGGCGTGCTCCATCGCCTCCTCTACCAGTGAGGGTGAGAAGTTGCTGACCCCGATATGCTTGACCGCACCTTCCTCCTGTAGCTCTCTCATGGCTCCCAGCGTTTCCCCGAGAGGGACGCTCCGGCCGGGCCAGTGCATTAGGAGCAGGTCCACGTAGTTCGTGCCGAGCTTTCCGAGGCTCTCGCGGGACGAGCGGAGTACATCGTCGTGGGCGAAGTTGGACGTGGCGACCTTGGTGACCAGGAAGACCTCTTCCCGGTCCACGCCGGAGTCTTCGATGCCGCGTCCGACCTCTCTTTCGTTGCCGTACATCTGGGCGGTATCCAGGTGGCGGTAGCCCGAGGAGAGGGCGCGCTCGACCGCCGTGCGACATCCGTTCCCGCTCAACCTCCAGGTGCCGAGGCCCAGGGAAGGGACCTTCTCGCCTTTGATCTTCTTATCCTTCATCGTGACCTCTATTCGTTGTGGGGTCCATAAAATATTCCTTACCCAGTCTCCTCAGCACACAAGCTTTTTTCGGAGTGCAACCGTCGGGAATGCCTACACTTCGATGCTGGTTTTCCGGCTTCGTGAGGGCCGGCTCTCGGGATGCTCGACACGCCCGGCCGCGACGCGGACACCCCGGTGGTTTCGCGGAGGCCGCTGATAGGGTACATTAGATACAGAGTAGATGACCGGGGAGCCGCGAGGCTGAGAGGGTATGGGTTCGTCCCATGCCGACCCGATGAACCTGATCCGGGTAATTCCGGCGCAGGGAGTCGAGGTGCCTCGCGCGTCCCAGAACCTCACTTCAGGAGGGCGTGCGATGAACGATTTGAAGAACCCGAAAGCGTCGGCGGCTTTCTATGCCGATCCAACACAGCAGGAGATCCCGTGAGGACTCAAGACCTCCTTGATCGCCACAGGGAAGCCTGGCGGGCCGCTACCAAACACCCTTTCCTGAAAAGCGTACGCGACGGAACCCTGCTACGGGAAGCCTTTGCGACCTGGCTGGTTCAGGACTACCTCTTTGTCACGGATGGCCTCTCTTTCCAGTCCCGCCTCATCTCCCGCGCTCCTCGGCGGGACCAGGCACTACTCATCAGCGGTCTGTCGGCCCTCGAAACCGAACTCGGTTGGTTCGAAGAGCGGGCCGAAAACCGGAAGCTGGGACTGGATGCCCCACGACATCCCACGACCGAAGCCTACCGCGATCTCCTTCACGGCCTGGAGCGTGAGTCCTACGCCGCAAAGATAACCGCTCTCTGGGCTCTGGAGCGTGCCTACCTGGAGTCCTGGAGAAACGCCGCCCCCGGACACCCCGGCTACCGGGAGTTCGTCGAGCACTGGACCACGCCGAAGTTCGCCGGCTACGTGACCGGGCTGGAAGAAGCAGCCGACGCCGCCCTCGAAGCTGCCGATGAAAGTGAACTGGAGCGGGCCGAGGCGGCGTTCGTGGAAACCATTCGTCTCGAAAAAGAGTTCTGGGAGATGGCGCTCGGGAAAGACGGCGGATGAGCCTGGCGCACTCGCTCTGGCAAGAGAATGGGGACCTCGCCCGCGCAGCCCTGGAGCATCGCTTCGTGCGCGGGCTGGCCAATGGTTCTCTGCCGATCGAAAGCTTCAAGAGGTACGTCGCCCAGGACGCGTTCTTCCTGGAGTCTTTCGCCCGCGCTTACGCGCTCGCGCTGGCTCATAGCCCGGACCGGGAAGGTCTGGAGGTCTTCGCCGGGCTCGTGGCGGGCGTCCTTGAAGAGCTGCGGTTGCACGAGGGCTACGCAGCCTGCTGGGATGTGTCCCTGGTGGATGTGGTCCCCGGAGAAGCGACGCTCTCCTACACGAACTTCCTGCTCTCGACTGCCGCCCTTGGAAGCGTCGGAGAGACTTGTGCCGCCATGGTTCCCTGCATGAGGCTTTACTCTTTCCTCGGCCGGTCCCTCGCGGATGAGGGCGTCGAAGATGACAACCCTTACAGGGGGTGGATCGAGACCTACGCGGGCCCGGATTTCGATGATCTCGCGGACAGGCTCGAAGCGCTCCTCGACCGCTACGCATCGGACACGACCGCCGTACGGAACGCCTACCGCCGGGCGATGAGGTTGGAGGTAGCCTTCTTCGAGGCGGCGGTGGGGGAGGGATAATGCCCGTCCTGAAGCTCGCCACCCGAGGGGTCAGCGTTACGAAGGGCGGCGTTCACATCCTCGATGAGATAGACCTGGAGGTAGAGCAGGGAATTTTCCTCGCCCTGATCGGGCCTTCAGGAGCCGGGAAGTCCACCCTTCTCGGGCTGCTCGCCGGCCTCGAAACCCCGGATGAAGGCGTGGTCGAGAAAGACGGCTCTCCTCTACAACGTCCTGGCCTTGTCTCCTACATGCCCCAGAGCGACCTGCTGCTCCCCTGGCGGAGCGTCCTCGCCAACGTCTCTCTAGGGCTCGAAGCGACCGGTGTGACGAAGCGGGAGGCCCGTGAGAGAGCGACGAAGGCGCTCCAGAGGTTCGGCCTTGAGGAGTTCGCGAAGGTGTCTCCGGCGGCGCTCTCGGGCGGTATGCGTTCGCGGGCCGCGCTCCTGAGGACTGCCCTGCTGGAGCGCGACGTGCTGCTTCTCGACGAGCCGTTCGGCGCCCTCGACGCGCTTACCCGCCGCTCCTTGCAAAGCTGGCTCCTCGACGTTCGTGAAACTCTGGCCGCCACCATCGTCCTGGTTACCCACGACGTGGATGAGGCGCTGCTCCTCGCGGACAGGGTGATCGTCCTGACCGCGAGGCCGGCGCGCGTCGCCCTCGACCTCCCCGTAGACCTCGCGCGCCCGAGGAGCATGGAGGTCGAGACCACAGAAGAGTTCGCCCGGCTCAAGAGAAAGCTTCTCGGCTCTCTGGGGGTGGCCGGTTGAGGCGCGCGGTCCCCCCGACCCTGCTCGCCCTGTTGATGCTGGTCTTGTGGGAGGCCGTCGTGCGCATTTTCGGTATACCGTCTTTCTTGCTGCCCGGCCCCGTGGCGATCGTCGAGGCTTTCTGGGGCTCGCGCGGGATGCTCTTGGCCCAGTCGGTGCCGACGGCGGGTGAGGCGCTCGTCGGGTTCCTTGGGGCGGCGGTGGCGGGGACCGTATCCGGGTTGCTCATAAACCGCTCGTCGCTGGCGGAGCGTTCGCTCTATCCTTGGCTCGTCGCCTCCCAGACTTTGCCGGTCATCGCCATAGCCCCGGTGTTGGTGACGTGGTTCGGTTACGGGCCGCTGCCGAAAGTACTGGTCGTAATTTTATTCTGCTTCTTCCCGATCACGGTGGCTACGGTGGATGGCTTGCGGGCCATTGATCCCGATTTGATCCGCCTGATGCGCTCTTTCGGGGCGTCGAGGTGGCGCACGTTCTTCATGGTCGAGGTTCCGGGGGCGCTGCCGTTCCTCTTCGGCGGGGTGCGTCTGGCGGTTACCTACAGTGTCGTCGGGGCGATCATCGGGGAGTGGGTCGGCAGTAGCAAGGGGCTCGGGTTCCTCATGATCCAGGATAAAAACCAGTTCGAGATACCGCGCCTGTTCGCCGAGATAGCACTCTTATCACTGATGGGTATAACGCTCTTTTTGCTGGTCGCTTTGGCCCAGCGCCTGATCGCACCCTGGACCCTCAAGCAGGATAAATAGGTAAATGAAACTACTGCTATACTCCGACCCAACTGAAAACACGGCGGAGCTTCCCGTAGTACAGGCCAACGGGCGGCTGAGAGTCGGCGAGAGCCGAGACGCTTCGAACCTGACGTGGGTAATCCCACCGGAAGGGAGTGAACTTGAGGGTATCTCCTCTAGACCCAGGCAAACTCAACCCCCGCTACCTCTTACTCTTTCCTCTCCTGGCCGTACTGGTCTTGCTCGCGGGGTGTGGGGGAACTTCGGACGGCGTTCCGGGAAGCACCGGCTCGGGCGCTCCTCAGAATGTGACCCTGACGCTCGACTGGTACCCGAACGCCGACCACGCCGGCATCTACGCGGCCCAGCAACAAGGATACTTCAAAAAGGCAGGCCTGAAGGTCAACATCCAGCAGCCGTCGGACCCGGCGTCCGTACTGCAACTGGTCGCCGCCGGGCGCAGCGAGTTCGGCGTCTCCTACGAGAACGAGATGACCAGCGCGGGTACGAAGGACATCCCCGTGAAATCCGTCATGGCGATCATGCAGGAGCCCTTGAACTCCATTATTAGCCTCAAGAAGTCCCGCATCACCTCGCCGGAGGATCTGGTTGGCAAGAAGGTCGGCTACGCCGGGCAGAACTTCGGGACGGCTGTGATCGACACCGTCCTACGTAAGGCCGGCAAGGGTCCCTCCTCCGTCCAGAAGATAAACGTCGGCTACGATCTGCGCTCGGCCCTCATCTCCGGGAAGGTGGACGCCGTTGTAGACGCCTACTGGAACATCGAGGCCGTAGAGCTGGCGCAGAAAGGTTTCGAGACGAACGTGATCCGCCTGCCAAAGGTCGGCGTCCCGAACTACAACGAGCTCGTGGTCGCTACCAGCGACTCCTACGCTAAAGCTCACCCGGATGTCGTCCGGCGCTTCGTCAGCGCGCTGGTCAAGGGCCACGAGTACGCCATAAAGCATCCCCAGGCCGCCCGCGACGCCCTCCTGAAAGCGAACAAACAACTCAACCCGAAGGTGGTGGGCAAGACCCTGAAGCTGACTGTACCCGTCTTCAAGGCGAAGGGCAAACCTGTCGGCTACCAGGAGCCGGGGGAGTGGCGCGCCTTCGTCGACTGGGAAGCAAAGAACGGCGTGATCCCGAAGAAAGTCGACGTGAACAAGATAATGACCAACGAGTACCTGCCCAAGAAGTAGGGGAGAGGAGGGCGCCGTGAAGACGGTCATGAGCATCGCCACCAGTGACTCCGGGGGTGGGGCGGGCATACAGGCCGACTTGAAGGCCTTCGCGCGCTGTGGTGTGCACGGGACCACGGCTATCGTCGCGACCACGGCCCAGAACACCGTCGGGGTGAACGGCATCTTCGCCTTCCCGCCTCAAATCGCCGTGGACCAGATAGAAGCTGTCGTCTCGGACATCGGCGCCGACGCCGTAAAGACCGGGATGCTCTTCAACGCGGAGATCATCTCCGCCGTAGCTGATGCTGTCCGCCGCCTGCAACTGCCGAACCTGGTGGTGGACCCCGTAATGGTCGCCGAGAGCGGGGCGACGCTGCTGGAGCCCGAAGCGGTCGATGTCTACAAGACCGAACTCTTCCCTCTCGCGACCGTCATCACGCCCAACCTGAACGAAGCTTTCGCCCTGGCGAAGCCCGGTGAGGAGGTGGACGAGGAGCGCGTCCGGGAGTGCGCCCGCGCCCTGCACGCCCTCGGGCCGGAGGCGGTCATTATTACCGGCGGACACGCCTCCTCGGGCGCGGACCTGCTCTACGACGGAGAGAGCTTCGTAGAGATAGAAGGTCCCCGCCACGAGACGGACGCGGCCCACGGCTCGGGCTGTACCCACTCATCGTCTCTGGCGAGCTTTCTGGCGCTCGGCTACGGTCTGGAAGAGGCGGCGCGCCGGGCGAGGGCGGTTGCCGCCGAGGCCGTCGAGTATGGCCTCGTGGATGTAGGGGCGGGGGCGGGTCCGGTGAACGTACTCGGTAAGTTCCTGAAAGGAGTTGCACCATGAGAGCGGAAGAAACGCTGAGGAAAATCGGTGAAGAGAAGCCCTTGATCCACCACCTCACCAACTACGTGACGGTCAACCTGGCCGCCAACGTCACCCTCTGTACCGGGGCGCTCCCGGTGATGGCCCACGCG
>JBBPZT010000207.1:0-15125 GCA_038198625.1 Rubrobacterales bacterium | reverse complement strand
TGGCCGCGACTAGCCGCACTTTCCTCGGCATACAGATCCCGCCGCTCAAGTACTTCGGCCCCGTTGCCCTGGTGTGGGCAGCCTCGATCGGTCTGCTAGTCCTCGAAAAGGATCTCGGGAGCAGCCTGCTCTTCTTCGCGGTTCCCCTCCTGATGCTCTACGTGGCGACGAGCCGGGCAGCATACCTTATACTCGGCGGCATCCTCTTCGCCGTGGGCTCCTTCGCGAGCTACCTGATGATTGCCCGCGTGCAGGTCAGGGTGGAAACCTGGCTCAATCCCTGGAAATACGCGGACGGCATAGGATTTCAGATCCTCCAGAGCCTCTTCAACATAGCCGACGGCGGGATCACAGGCACCGGCCTCGGCGCGGGATATTCCCAGACCATCCCGGAGGTCCAGACGGACTTCATTTTCTCCGCCATAGCAAGCGAGCTCGGTCTACTCGGGGCGACGGCTGTGCTGCTCGCCTTCCTGGCCTTCGTATACCGGGGCATCAAGATCTCACTGCTCACAGATGATCCGGCATCCAAACTGCTCGCGTTCGGCCTCGCCTCCACGTTGGCGATCCAGACCATCATAATCGTCGGCGGGGTGACCAAAGCCATCCCGTTGACCGGCATAACCTTGCCCTTCATCTCCTACGGAGGTTCTTCGGTAGTGGGTAGCTTCATTCTGACCGGCCTACTATTGGTCATTTCTGAAAGAGCGGGCAAAAGAATGGTCGGAGGTTCAGGGAAAGATAGGGTCGGATGAACGCGCAGGTCAGGCACTCTTTCTACCTGTTCGTGGTCGGGTTCGCGGTGCTCGTCGGGGTGCTCGCCTACTGGCAGGTCTACGCTCAAAAGGCCCTGGCGGACAACCCGAGTAACGGCTTGCAGACCAAGAGAAACGTGCAGTCGCCGCGGGGTGTCATCCTCGCGGGCGACGGCACCACCGTGCTCGCAAAGAGCGAGAAGCAGAAAGACGGCTCCTACCAGAGGGTCTATCCGGGAGGTTCGCTGTACTCGGACGTAGTCGGCTACTGGAGCCAGAAATACGGGGCAACGGGCGTCGAGATTGGTGAGAACTCGAACCTCTCGGCAACCAAGCAACCGGAGACGTTGGACCAACTCATAAACCAGTTCTCCGGCGGGCCGCAGGCGGGAAACAACATCACGCTCACCCTGGACCCGAAGCTCCAGAAGGTCGCCCAAGACCAGATCGTCCAGAGCAAGACCGGGCGCGGCTCCGTCGTGGCGCTCGACCCGCGTACAGGCCGCGTCCTCGCGCTAGTCTCCTACCCTTCGTACGACCCGAACAACATAGACGAGCGCTTCAAGCAGATCCGGAACGACCCGAACAAACCACTCCTCAACCGGGCCACGCAGGGTCTATACACGCCAGGCTCGATAATGAAGACCATCACAGCAGCCGCGGCACTGAAAAGTGGGGTCAAGCCCTCGGACAACTACTTTGACTCGGGGAGCTACCAGGCGGCGCCGGGGAGCTACAGGATCACCAACTACGGCGGCTACCGCTACGGGAAGGTCACCTTCGCCGAGGCCTACGCCAAGTCGCTAAACGTCATCTTCGCGAAGGTCGCCGTCCAGACCATCCACGCCCAGGCGCTCTACGACATGGCGCGCAGCTTCGGCTTCGGCGACTCCTACAAGGACTTCCCTCTGCCGGTGACCCCGAGCAACATGGGACCACCTCCCTCCAAGTGGGACGGTAACTACCTGGCCGCCGCCGCTTTCGGGCAGGCCCAGGTCCAGACCAACACCTTCGAGATGGCGATGATGACCGCCGCCATAGCCAACGACGGCGTCATGATGGAGCCCCAACTCGTCAAGGAAGTTCGGTCCTCCGATGGCGTAATCCTCGACCGTCCGGCGCCGAGTGAGCGGAAACGGGTGATCGACGCGAGGACCGACAAAACCCTGACCAAGATGATGCACCTCGTCGTGACGAACGAGGGAACGGCGCCGATGGGCGCTATAAAGGGCGTCCAGGTGGCGGCGAAGACCGGTACCGCCGAGGTGCCCGGTGGGGCTCCTAACTCCTGGTACATTGCCTTCGCGCCGGAAAAAGACCCGAAGATAGCCATAGCCACCCTGATCGAGAACGGTGGGGACGGCGAAAAGGCCGCGCTCCCGGCGACGAAGAAGATAATGGAAGAGTACCTGAAGGAAAGCAAGAAGTGACCCCGCGCAACGGTATAATGCCCTGAACGTGGAACAACTAGTAGACAACCGCTACCGGATAGAGAGTCCTCTCGGCAACGGGGGCATGGCCGAGGTTTACCTGGCCCACGACGACGTACTGGACAGGGACGTGGCGCTCAAGGTGATGAACGGCCGCTACGCCCAGGACGACGAGTTCGTGGAGCGTTTCAGGCGCGAGGCGCAGAGCGCGGCGGCCCTCTCTCACCCCAACATAGTCTCGATCTACGACCGTGGCGAGTCCGAGAGCGGGACCTACTACATAGCGATGGAGTATCTGCCGGGCGGGACCCTGAAGGACCGCATCCTAAAACGAAGCCCTCTTCCCGCCCGCACGGCGGCGGCGGTAGCGGCCCAGATCGCCGGAGCGTTGCAGGTAGCACATCGAAACGGTGTGATCCATCGGGATATAAAGCCGCACAACATACTTATAACCGACTCCGGCGACATCAAGGTCACGGACTTCGGTATAGCGAGGGCGGCCTCCTCTTCCACGATGACGAGGACCGGCTCCATCCTGGGCACCGCCCACTATATCTCGCCGGAGCAGGCGATGGGCGAGCCGGTCGGTCCCGCGAGCGACCTTTACTCTTTGGGCATAGTGCTCTACGAGATGCTGACCGGAGAGTTGCCCTACAACGCCGACACGCCCATCGGGATCGCGATGAAGCACGTAAATGGTCACCTGAAGCCACCGATGGAAGTGGACCCATCCATCCCGGAGGGGATAAACGCCATAACGTGCCGGCTGCTCGCCAAAGATCCGGAGGACCGCTATAAAAGCGCCGCCGAACTCATAAAAGACCTCGATCGGGCAAGCGATGGACTAAACCCGGTAAGCGGGGATACGACCAGGATCATGAAAAGGGCCGCGCCCGCGATGCAGCGTACCCGTGTTGCTCCAGCACCCACGCGTACCAGCAACACGAGTTCCGGCGGCAACCGTGGCGGGCGAGGAATTCTACCGTGGGTCATCGCCCTGATCTTGCTCGCACTCTTGATCCCCCTGGGGTGGGCCGGATACAACCTCTTGCAGAACCAACAGGCGACCCCGTCCGCGAATAGCTCCGGAGGAAATTCTCCCCAAGTCAACGTCCCGGACCTGGCGGGCATGACGTTGGACAACGCCCGCCAGAAGGTCGGAAAAGACTTCAAAATCAAGGTTGGGGACAAGAGAGACAGCGAGAAACCCGTAGGCACGATCCTGAGCCAGAAACCTGACAGTGGGAAGGCGACGAAGGGATCGGATATCTCCGTGACGGTAAGTGGCCGGCAGGTTGCAAGCGTGCCGGGCGTTCAAGGAGCTACGAGGGATCAGGCCGAAAGCACACTCAAGAACGCAGGCTTCAAGGTGAAAGTAGAAGAGAAGACGAGCGACCAAAGCCAGGAAGGACTCGTGATGGATCAGAGTCCGGGTGCAAACGAGAAGGCAGGCGTCGGCTCGGAGGTAAAGATCACGGTCGGCAAGGGACCGAATACGATCGCGGTCCCGGACCTACCCTACGGCGCGTCCGCCTCCGAGGCGCAAAGCCAACTCGAAGGCGTGGGCTTGAAGCTCGGTAACCAGAGCAATGCGCCGAGCAACTCGGTAGCCAAGGGCGGTGTTATAGATCAGAACCCCGTACCCGGAACCCAGGTGAAACCCGGCACCTCCGTCGACATCACGCTAAGTTCGGGACCACAGCAGATTCCTGTACCAGACGTCGTCGGTCAGAACATCGAAACGGCGAAGCAGACCATGCTGGATGCCGGGCTTGGCTACAACACCGTCCAGGTACAGAGCAGCAAGCCCGCCGGCACGGTCGTTTCGACGAACCCAGGGGCCGGTGCAAACGTGGATCCCAGCACTTACGTGATGCTTTCGTATAGCGCGGGTCCACCCCAACCTTCGTCCGGCTCTCAGTCTGGAGGGAATCAGGCGCCAGGAGCGGGGCAGGACCAGGGAGGAAACAGTAAGCCTCCCAAGGGAACCAACAACGGCAATCAGAATCAGAACGGCTTGAACGATAAGATCCAAAAGCAAGTCCAGGACAGCCTGAACAAGGCTCTCAACAAGAACAAAAAGTGAGGCTCTGGTAAGAGCGGCCTTTTAGGGGGCCTGGGAAAGTTCCCGGCGTGCGTAGTCGACGAGGTCGGAAACTTCCATCTCCCGAGGCGGGTTCACTTCCACGAAGCTGTGCCGGCCGATAGCGTTCTCCCGGAGCCAGTTCTCCTCTACGGTTTTCGAGTGTTCGAGGTCATAGCAGGTCTCATGGTAGACCGTTTTGAGTTGGCCGTCGGACAACTCGACCACCAGTATCGGGTAGCGGCCGGGTGAGTTGGCCACGACCCTCACGATCTCCGTCGAGTACGTTTCATCCATGCGTGGAGTTTATACCAGTGTCTCGACGGTGGGAAGACGGACGGGTACGGAAACTGTCATGATAAAATTTGGAATGTATGAAGATGCTACTAAACACTCGCATCCACGGAAGGAACTCCCATGTCAGATCCCATACCCAAAGATGGAGAAATTGAGGCGGGGAAACCGGATGACGAAGGAATCGAACAATCCCAGCGCAGGCTGCCCCCTGAAGACCTGCCGGAGGAGTTGGTCCGGAGACGCCTTGAGCGACTAGACACCCGCCGGGCCCTGGCGAACCTCTGCAGGGTTATACCGGGTCTGGACGAGATCCTGTTGCCGCGCGGCATTCAGGCGGATGCTCTCACCCGCAAATCGGGCGGCAGCGCACAGATGTTGCGGGGCCTATCGCGGAGAATCCTGCAGTACGACGCGGCCTGGGGAGCTTTTCGTACGGCGGTTGCGGAGCAGATCCCACCGGAGACCTACGAGGCGCTAGAGGGCTTTTCGGAAGAAAACCTGGATGCTCTCGTCGAAGCACACACCACGGAGAGTTTGCTGCTCGCGTCCCTGGTCGGAGAGCGAGAGGTGGAACCGGAGACGGTTGCAGTCCTCCTGGAGCGGTGGCGGAGAGAGAACCAGAAGGCCCGGAAACAGGCCTCTGAGAGCGCCCACACCAGGGAGCTGGAGGAGCAACTGGAGAGTTTCAAGCGGGAGAACGAGCGGCTCTCGTTCTCCTCTCGGGTAGCTAGCGAGCAGGCCGCCGCACTAGGAGAGGAGATCGAGGTGCTGCGCAGGGAGCGCGACAGGACCTCGGCTCTGGTAAAGAAAGCGGAGGAGAGCGCGGAGGCCACCCTCGACCTGCGCGAGCAGTTAAATAGACGAGTCTCCGAGCTAGAGCGACGCGGCGCCCACCTGGAACAGGCTCTAAAGAGCGAACGCACAGCCTATGCAAAGGCCGCGGAGCGGGTCGAGGAGATGCATCAGGAACTAGGGCGCGTGAGCGAGGAGCGGGATAGGATCCAGTCAGCCCTGGAGAACGCCCGCTTTACGGACTCCGGCTTCGGTGAACTAATAATGCGCGCCGTAAAGAACGAGATCGGAGCCCTGCCGAACTCCCTAGACTCCACTGCCCGAACCGCCCAACTCCTGGATTTCATGGGCAAAGTGCTCCAGGCTCACAACGACCTACGCGAGCCGTACAGTGCCGCTCACGGCGAATCAAGCAACGATACCCGCGCGCACAGATCCCGGTCGAGGTCCCGGTCCGGCAAAGAAGACGCCGAAGATCCGGACCCCTCCCGAGGAGATCAGCCGGTAGCGCGTCCGTTTGCAAGCCGGGTGGTAAGCCAGACGCCCGAAGCGCAGCCGAAGTCCCGTCCGACGCTTTCGTTCCGGGCTCTCGGTGGGGCCGGCGAGGTGGGTGGCAGCAGTCACCTGCTCGATTTCGGTAGCAGCCGGGTGCTCGTGGACGCCGGAATAAAGCCCGACGGACGGGGTCCACTCGCACCGGATTTCCGGTCACTCGACGCCCTGGATGGCGCGGTCGTAACGCACGCGCACCTCGATCACTGCGGGGCGTTGCCGATCCTGGTTCGGGACCGGCCTGGGTTGCCGATCTACTGCACGCCGCCGTCGGCGAGGCTAATTATCAGCGCGCTCAACGACCACTCGGCGATGGGCGGCGGCCTGCCAGGAGGAGCCCCGATCCACGAGGTCGGGAAGAGGCTCGTCCCGGTGCCGTTCGGCAAGCCCTTCAAGATCGGGGGGGCGAAGATCACGTTTACAGAGAGCGGACACATCCTCGGGGCGGCGAGCGTGCTGCTCGAAAACGGTCCGGCGACAGTCTTCCATACGGGGGACATCTGCATGGAGGATCACTTCTCCATCCCGTCGGCGCGGTTGCCGGGCGTCAGCGACATAGACCTCCTGATAATGGAGGCAACGCTTGCCGACCAGCAGCCACAGCCCTTCTCCGAGTCGATCCGCACTATGGTCGAGGTCATAAACGACACCACGCTCGAACGGGGCGGGACGGTCTTGATCCCGACCTACGCCCTCGGCCAGGCGCAGGAGATAATTCTCGGCCTCAAGCATTTCGGTAAGGAGTACGGTCTGGACCGAAACGTGTTCATCTACGTGGACGGCTCGGTGGTTACGACCTCCGAAAGACTCTACGCCGAGCAACTCGGGTACATGAAGCCCTACCTCCAGCAAACGGACCCGAAGGAACTGTTCTCCTCCGGCAATATCCGGGCGGTCGCAAACGACGACAGTGCCCGCGAAAGGATACTCACGAACCCGTGCGCCATTATCGCCTCGCCGGTCACGATGCAGGGCGGAGCGTCGGCGTTCTACCGCAAGCGGCTGGAGAAGAGCGCCACGAACGCCGTGATCCTCCCGTCCAACGCCGCTTCTTCCTACAGCACCAACCGGGCCGAAGGAGAAGATGAAGAGTGGCGGGTCGAGCGGGTAAGCTTCGCCGCCCATTGCACCCAGGGAGACCTGCTGGATATCGCCGGCAAGCTCACTCCGCGTCAGATCATCCTGATCCACGGCTCCAAGCGCAGGATCAGCGACCTAGCCTACCAGCTAGCCCCGAACCACAAGCTACACACCCCGGCCGTCGGCGAGACGGTCCGCACCGTGCTCTAGTGGCGGACGAACTACCGGAGGTGACAGTCCTCCGAGACGCGCGCTCCTACCGCCCGGAGAACGCCGTTGGAATCGGTGAGTTCTGGTACGAGCCGGAGATCTGGTCGCTCCCCCTCTCCCCCGCCGCCCGCGTCCTCTACGCCGCCCTCTGCTCCTGCCTGAGACGAGGTGAGATCAACCACCACGACCTCCGAGACGCCCTGAAAGGCTCCACCGACGCCGAGATAGCCGCCAACTTGAGAGACCTCGTCAGCCACAACCTCCTCTCCCCCACACCCCACGGCTATGCGGTGAACCCTGTAGAGAAGTTTAAAGCTGACAGCGATTAACGGGGGAAGCGTATCTCCATTGGGAACGGCCGCTTCTCTCTGAGGTCTTGTAGAGTGTAAGGGTCTCCCGACCAGCGCTTTCCGGCGCCACCGGTCGTCGCCGCGAGGTCCACGAGGCGTCCGATTATCCTCAGGCAGAATCCGTTTATGACCTCGTCCGGGTCGTCCACCTTCCCGCGGGCGCGGGCGACGAATAGACCTTTCGTCTTCCATAACCCGTCCCGGTAGACGGCGAAGGTCTGACAGATTTCTTCTCCGGCAGCCTCCGAGAAGCCTATGATGCGCCCAGAGTAGCCGGACGGGTCGAGGCTGTAGCGGCTCAGATCCTCGTGCATCAGGTCTTCGTCGGTCTCCGCCGACGAGCCCCTCAACAACCCGAACGTCACCCCCGCCTCCGAGCCGGGCCCGGCGATGACCCTGAGAGCGAGGGTATCTCCAACGTGGGTGGTCTCGACCTCGAAACCAGCCTGCTGTCCGAGCGCCACCGTGTACTCCAGCCCGGAGAAGAGCCTCTCGGAGAATAGCCGGGCGGCGTCTTCGGCCTCGCGCATAAACCCCAACGAACAATCAGCCTCATCACGGTAGCGCCGGAGCCGGGTCAGCGCGCTATCTTCAAATCCCACGGGTCAATCCTTCGTTACGAAATGGAGGATACGGTCGGCCAGTCCGGGGAAAAGCGTGGTGCCGGCAACGAACAGCCTGTCCTGAAGGGTGACGTAGACGTCCCTCCCTCCCTTCTCGGCTGCGCGGGCTATCTTCTCCGCGACCTTCTCCGGCGTCACGCCACCGGGCCGCCAGCCGCGCTTTTCATCCCTTGTGCGCCGGGAGTTCTCCTTGAAGGCCGTGCGGGTCGTACCAGGATACACGCTCGTTACGGTGACGCCCCTTCCGGCGACCTCGACGCGCAAGGCATCCGTGAGGGCGTTGAGGGCGAACTTGCTCGCGCAGTAACCGCCGACCTTCGGGATGGCGCGCTTGCCGACGACCGAGGAAACGTTGATGATGCGTCCACCGGGGTTCATACGCAGCAGTATGGCCTGGATACAGTTGAGGGCCCCGATCAGGTTTACCTCGAAAACGTACCGCAGGTCTTCGGCCCGCAATTCCGCCACGCGTCCGGAGAGCCCGAGCCCGGCGTTGTTTACCAAAATATCCACGGCGCCAAACTCACTGGTGGCCCGCTCCACCATCGCCCGGACAGAGTCAACGTCCGATACGTCGGTCGGCACGGATATAGCATTCCCGCCCGAGATGGAGATCCCGCGTTCGAGCGCCGCCAGCTTCTCCCCGGATCTGGCGACGAGCACCACGGCCGCCCCACGACCGGCAAGCTCCCTCGCAGCCGCCTCCCCAATACCACTCGAAGCCCCGGTAACGACAGCAACTTTTCCTCTGAGCGTCTCTTCCATGCCCCTTATCTTAACCGTATATGAGGATCGCGTTACCATGAAAGTCCGATCTCAGGACCACGGAACGATGGTTTCATTGCATCGTGCCCAGAACATCGTTTACTTGACTAAAGCATTTTCATATTAGACAATAGCAACTACTTTAGGAGGTGCTGTTCCTCGGGGGATTTAGAGACGAAGATCGACGCTGTACGGGGTTTCAATCGCTTTTTCACCCGTCGGATCGGGGCGTTGCGCGAGGGTTTGCTGCACAGTCCTTACTCTCTTACCGAGGCCCGCGTTCTGTTCGAGGTCGCGCGGCGACGGCGTGACCGCCTCCGACCTCTCGGCCGAGCTTGGCTTGGACCCCGGCTATCTGAGCCGCATCCTAAACCGGTTGGAACAACAGGGACTTATCGAGAAGGTGCGCTCGGGGACAGACGGTCGTAGGCGGTTGCTATCCCTCACCCCCGAGGGTAGAGAAGCTTTCTCATTGCTCGACGGTCGCTCGCGCGAGGAGATCTCCGAGATGCTGTTAGGTCTCTCCGGGGGAGACCAGGCTCGCCTCCTCGAAGCCATGCGGACTATCGAGGGAGTCCTCGACAAAAGCTTCAAGTTCTCCGAGCCATTTTACTTGCGGACACATGAGCCAGGAGATATGGGCTGGGTCGTCAACCGCCACGGCGTCCTATACGCCCGGGAGTACGGTTGGGACGAGCGGTTCGAGGCGCTGGTCGCGCGGATCGTCGCGGATTTCATAGACGGCTACGACCCGGCGAGAGAACGGTGTTGGATCTCCGAGATGAACGGCGAAAAAGTAGGTTGCGTTTTCGTCGTGAAGTCAAGCGAAAAGGTCGCCAAGCTCAGGCTCTTGCTGGTAGATCCAAAAGCCCGTGGCCTGGGGCTCGGAACCCGGCTCGTTCAGGAGTACATCCGGTTCGCCGGGAGTCGCGGTTACGAGACCCTCACGCTCTGGACGAATAGCGTGCTCGACGCCGCCCGGCATATCTACGAGGAGCAGGGCTTCGAACTCCTCGAGGAAGAGGAGCACCACAGCTTCGGCAAAGACCTCGTCGGACAGAACTGGGAACTATCTCTCTGAACCTCCCGCAGACTTCGACCTGGCACCAGTTCGGGAGATGAAATAGGCTCCGGAAAAGCGGTCCGATAGCTTCACAAGACGTAAACAGGTCGATAGCACGACGGGAGGAAGATGCGTGTAGTGGTGATCGGTGGCAGCGGCCACATAGGCACCTATCTGGTGCCCCGGCTGGTCGAGGCCGGGCTGGAAGTCATCTGCATGAGCCGTGGCGAGAGGGAGCCATACCATTCCCATATCGCCTGGGAGGCCGTACGGAAAGTCCGGGTGGACCGGGCCGCCGAGGAGGCGGATGGAACCTTCGGTGAGAAAGTGCGGGACCTCGAACCGGACGTGGTTGTAGATTTGATCTGCTTTGAGACGGAGAGCGCCCGGTATCTGGCGGAGGCCTTGCGGGGACGCGTCCAACACCTCCTGCACTGCGGCACCATCTGGGTACACGGGCACAGCACGCGGGTACCGACCACCGAAGAAGCGCCCCGGCGTCCCTTCGGCGAGTACGGCACGAAGAAAGCGGAGATCGAAGCGTACCTGCTGGACGAAGCCAGGCGCGGAGACCTTCCCGTCACCATGTTGCATCCGGGGCACATCTCGGGTCCGGGATGGGCGCCGGTCAACCCGGTTGGCAACCTCGACCCCGGCGTCTTCGGGAAACTCTCCCGAGGCGAAGAGCTCACCCTCCCGAACCTGGGAATGGAGACAGTCCATCACGTCCACGCCGAAGACGTGGCCCAGGCTTTCATGTGCGCGATGAACAACTGGAGCAACGCGGTAGGCGAGAGCTTCCACGTCGTTTCGCCACAAGCACTGACCTTGCGAGGGTACGCGGAGGCGGTCGCCGGGTGGTTCGGGAAGGAAGCAAAGCTGAGCTTCGTTCCCTGGGAAGAGTGGCGTGCTACGGTTTCGGAAGAGGATGCGGAGATGACGTGGGATCACATCGCCCACAGCCCAAGCTGCAGCACAGAGAAAGCCCGGCGCCTGCTCGGCTACCAACCCCGCTACGGGTCCCTGGAAGCTATTAGGGAGGCAGTCGGCTGGCTCATCGAGCAGGAGGAGATACAGACAGGCGGAAACGTCCGGAACTTCGTGCGGGAGGCGTGATGGGAAAAGTGGTGGTTACGGGAGGAAGCGGTAAAGCTGGCAGGGCGGTGGTCCGGGACCTCCTGGAGCGTGGCTACGAGGTCCTGAACGTGGACCTCCTCCCACCGGCGGAGGGCTCGAAAGCTCCTCACCTGTCGACGGATCTGACAGACCTTGGCGAAGCCCTCGAAGCGCTGCGCGGAGAGCGTGATACACCTCGGCGCGATCCCGGCTCCAGGAATCAAACCGGAGGGCGAGACCTTCAGGAACAACACCATGAGCACTTACAATGTCTTCTCCGCCGCGACCTCTCTCGGGCTCGCGCGGGTGGTGTGGGCCTCCAGCGAGACCACCCTGGGACTCCCCTTCGAGCGTGAGAAACCAGCTTACGCTCCCATAGACGAGGAGCATCCACTCTATCCGGAGTCGAGCTACGCGTTATCCAAGGTGATCTCCGAGGAGATGGCCCGCCAGTTCAACCGCACGACGGGCGTGCCGTTCGTCGGGTTCCGCATCTCGAACATCATGGAGCCGCCAGGTGACTACGAGAAGTTCAGGGGTTTCCAGGATGACCCGGGGGAGCGCCGATGGAACCTCTGGGGCTACGTGGACGCCCGCGACGTCGCCCAGGCCTGCCGGCTCGCCTTGGAGGCGGACACTACCGGCGCCGAGGTCTTCATCCTCGCGGCGGCCGACACGGTGATGGAGCGTCCCAGCCGCGCGCTTATGGAAGAAGTCTACCCGGACGTACCATTGAAGGAGGTCGGAGGGCGCGAGACCCTCCTCTCCATAGACAAGGTTCGCCAGATGCTCGGCTATTCACTGGAGCACTCCTGGCGCGACAACGTGTAGAGTGCCTGCCGGCGGCCTCGGCGAAGCTACCAGCGGAATTGGTGCGGCCCGAAGTCTGCTTCGTAGTAAGGGACTATTGCCCGTCCGGGTGGAGCTACCTGGTCCAGGCGCTCGTGGTCTTTCTCGGAAAAGGAGACCTCCACGGCACCGAGGTTGTCTTCTAGTTGCTCCAGGGTGCGCGGACCTATGATAGGGCTCGTGACGGCGGGACGATCCTTGCACCAAGCGAGCGCCAGCTGTCCCGGCGTGCAGTCCTTCTCTTTCGCTATCTCTTCGACCGTTTCGAGGACATCGAAAGCTTCGTCGGTGAAGTGGTTGCGGCCGAGCCTCCTCGGTTCGATGCCGTAGCGGGAGTCCTCGGGGGAGTCCTCGCCGCGGCTGTATTTGCCGGTCAGGAAGCCTCCGGCCAGGGGAGACCAGGGGATCAGGGCGGTACCGTAGGTCTGGGCGAAGGGGACCAGCTCCCGTTCGATGCGCCTATCCAGCAGGTGATAAGGAGGCTGCTCGCTGACGAAGCGGTTTAGCCGCTGCTCCTTCGAGGCCCAGAGTGATTCCACGAGTTGCCAGGCGGCGTAGGTGCTCGTGCCGGCGTAGCGAACCTTGCCGGCCCGGACCAGGTCATCCAGGGCGCCGAGGGTTTCGTCTATTGGGACCTCGGAGCTTGGGCGGTGGATCTGGTACAAGTCTATATAGTCGGTCTGGAGGCGCATGAGAGAAGCTTCGCACTGCTCGATTATGTGCCGGCGATGGTTGCCGCCCGCGTTCGGGTCCTCGTCATTCATCGTGCCGTGGACCTTGGTGGCGAGCACGATCTGGTCCCGTCGACCATTTCGCTTTAGCGCCCGGCCTACCACCTCCTCGCTCGCCCCCCGGCTGTAGACGTTGGCCGTGTCTATAAAATTGATGCCTGAGTCAATGGCGCGGTCTATGATCTCGAAAGAGTCTTCCTCCTCCGTGCGCCCCCCGAACATCATACATCCCAGACACAGTTCGCTGACCCTGACACCCGTCCGTCCAAACTGTCGGTACTCCAAGATCACTCCCCAAAATAGCTTCCTAAATACGAATTCTAATCTAACTACCTAAACGGCCTTCGCGCAACCCCGATCAGACACCCCGACGCCGACGTATACTCCTCTCAGGAGGTATACGTTTGCAAAAGATAGACTTGTGGTTGGTTTTTAGCGGTGACCGGCTGTTGGTGACCGCCGGGAGTGACAACATCATATCCCCCCTGACAAAGGCGCCGGAAGAGTTCGGGCTTACGGCGTCGTTTGTCATGGAGGTCGGTGAACTGAATGGCAGCCGATGCTTCACCGCCGATGTCGGGCGGGAGGCGGACGCGCCGGAGGGCACGTCGTTTCGAGCCTTGCGGAGGCTGCTCGGGGACATCGACGATAGTCTATTCGCGGTGGCCGGACGGGCGAAGCAGATCGTCGACTGGAACCACAACCACCGTTTCTGCGGGCGGTGCGGAACCGGAACCGGACCAGGACCGACCGAGCTGTCGAAGAAGTGTCCGAACTGCGGCATGGTCTTCTACCCCAGGCTAAGCCCGGCGGCGATCATGCTGGTAACGCGGGGTGATGAAGCTCTCCTAGCCCGCTCCTCCCACTTCCCACCGGGGATGTACAGTGCGCTGGCGGGTTTCGTGGAGCCGGGCGAATCGGTGGAGCAGACCGTCGCGCGGGAGGTGAAAGAAGAGGTCGGGCTGGAGGTCCGAAACCCACGATACTTCGGGAGTCAGTCCTGGCCGTTCCCGGACTCCCTAATGATAGGTTTCACCGCCGAGTACGCGGACGGTGAGCTCCGGTTCGAGCCCGAGGAGATCGAAGACGCCGGTTGGTTTCACGTAGAAGCTTTACCGGATCTCCCTCCGAGGTTGAGCATCGCCCGCGCCTTGATCGACGACTTCGTGGAAAACACACTCCGGAGTTCTACCCCGAAAGTGTGAGGGTTTCCACAGAGCCTTCTACCGCACGAAGAGCAGCAAGACTATGGACACCACCCCGGCACCTATACAGTAGTAGCCAAATGGCCCCAAAGCCTCTATCTCCCGCCTGCGGAACAGCAACATCAGTAGAGATATCGAGATGTAGGCTGCTATCCCCGCCACGACCCCGCCAAAGACCGCCACACCCAGCGTGTGGGCAGTCCCGTAGTGGATCAGCTTCGGCACTTCCAACACTCCCGCCGCCAGGATAATGGGTGTCGCCAAAAGAAACGCGAACCGGGCGGCCATCTCGGCGCTCAAGCCCGAGGCCATTCCACCCACCACCGTGATCCCCGAACGCGAGATCCCCGGTATCAGGGCCAACACTTGCGAGGTCCCGACCGCTATCGCCTGCCAGAAAGAGAGCTCGTCCTCTCCCTGCTTGTTCCTCCGGCGCCTCAGCCTCTCCCCGAGGAGCAAGAAGACACCGTTGAAGACGAGGAAGGAGGCGGCAACCAGCGGACGGGCGAAGTTGGCCGAGAGTTCCTTCTGGAAGATCAGGCCCACTATGCCCGCAGGTATTGTTCCCGCCACCAAGAGCCACGCTAGCCTGCCGTCCGGGTCGTCCTTGACGCTTCTGGTACTCAAGGAGCGAAAGAAACCGCTTATCACCCCCACCCACTCTCTCCGGAAGAAGACGAAGAGTGCGGCGGCCGTACCAAGGTGCAAAACGACGAAAAACGGAAGGAAGGTAGGGCTATCCTGGTTTATGTTCCATCCCAGCAGCCTGGGTAGGATCACGCCGTGCCCGAGGCTTGAGACCGGCAGGATCTCGGTAGCCCCCTGCAACAACGCCAGCCAGAATGCCTGCCAAATACTCAAGATCTATTCTCCCTCTGTATTCTTCCGTTTCTCACGTCCAAGTAAGCCGGACGTACACTAGACCAACCCAGCCAACAGTTCTAGTGCAATCTCCCGAATTCCAAAAAATTACACCATGACGCTGGAACTCAGCGGAATGTTCGACCATTTCGGGTTTCCAACCGCCGAACTTCGATTGAATTTGCCAGATCATGAAACCGTAAGCGGGGTTCTTCGTATTAGTAGTGCAAGACACAGACCGGCGCATTACCCTCTTCCCCCTCCAATGCGCCGGTCTGTGTCTCTCTTCGAGCCTCGGATATACTACCGGCGTGACAGTTTCGGGCAAGATAATTATCGGGGTGACGGGTGGGATCGCCGCCT
>JBBPZT010000206.1:0-11927 GCA_038198625.1 Rubrobacterales bacterium | reverse complement strand
GAGCCGCTTTATCAGGTTGTCATCCGGCGCTTCTAGCGCTATCACTTTATCCAGTTCGATGCCGAGGTCCTTGAGTGCTTCCTCGAGTGCTCCGGCCTGTTCTTTGTTGCGCGGAAAGCCGTCGAGCAGCCAGGACTCGGTATTCTTCAAGTGAGGCTTCGCCATCTCAACGATGATCTCATCCGGCACCAGGTCACCCCGGTCGTTGTACTCCTGGATCTTTTGGCCCAGCTCTGAGCCGGCTTTGATCTCCGCGCGTACCATATCGCCGGTCGAAATGTGCTCCGCACCCGTCTCCTTGCCGATGCGTTGCGCCTGCGTTCCTTTACCGGCCCCTTGCGGACCGAGAAGTATCACCCTCATCGTTTCTTCAAGAACCCTTCGTAGTTACGCATCATGAGCTGGCTCTCCAACTGGCGTACCGTATCCAGCGAAACACCAACCACGATCAGCATCGAGGTACCGCCGAGAAAGATCGAGTTCGGCATACCCGGCACCACGTTGGTGATGATGTACGGCAGCACGGATATCGCCGCCAGAAAGACCGCCCCGAAGAGAGTGATCTTCGTAAGCACGTTGTTCAGATAAAGAGCCGTCGGCTGTCCCGGTCGTATCCCCGGTATGTAGCCGCCGCTCTTCTTCAAGTTGTCCGCGTGCTCGACCGGGTTGAACTGCACGGCCGTGTAGAAGTAGGTGAACATCATGATGAGGAGCGCGAAGAGCACCAGGTACGGCGTCTTGGGCGGCGCGAAGAACTGCGCAACCTGATAGAGGATCGAGGTGTTATTACCCCCGGCGAACTGGACGACGATGGTGGGGAAGATCAGGAGCGAGGAGGCGAAGATGATCGGTATTACCCCGGCCATGTTCACTTTGAGCGGAAGGTACGTCGAGCCGCCCTGGGTCATCCTACGCCCTACCTGCCGCTTGGCGTAGGTGATCTGGATGCGCCGCTGCCCCTCGTTCACGAACACGATAGCCGCCACTATCGCGACCGCGATAATAGCCAGGACGATAAACACCAGCGGGTTGCCGTTGTCGATCAGGGTCTGTATCGCCGTCGGGGCGCGGGAGATGATAGCCGCCGTTATTATTAGCGAAATGCCGTTTCCGAGGCCGCGCTGGGTTATCAGCTCTCCGAGCCACATCGTCAGCATCACGCCCGTTACAAGGGTGATCGCCATCAAGAAGTAGTCGATGGGTGTCGCACCCGCGAGCACCGGCCCGAAGCTTCCCGCCTTGGAGACGTAGAAGACCATCACTACCGATTGGATAAGGGCCAGGACGAGCGTGAAATAACGGGTATATTGCGTGATCTTCTGCTGCCCGGTCTCGCCTTCCTTGGCCAGCTCTTGAAGGCTCGGTATGGCTACCGTCATTAGCTGCATGACGATGGCCGCTGTTATGTACGGCATGATCCCGAGCGCGAAGACCGAGAGCTGGCTAAACGCCCCGCCGGTAAAAACCCCGAACAACCCGATCAGCGCGTTGCCTCCGGTGGCTCCCCCTTCCTGTAGCGCCTGGCGATTGACGCCTGGCAGGGGCACGTAGGCCCCGAGCCGGTACAAAGCAAGCATCGCCGCCGTGAACATCAGCTTGCGGCGTAGCTCGGGGACCTTCCAGGAGTTGGCTAGCGCTCCCAACATATATCTACCGCTCCAATATCTCTACGCTCCCGCCCGCCGTCTCTATCTTCTCTCTGGCGGACTCGGAGAACGCGTGGGCTTTTACCGTGACGGAGCGCTCGATCTCACCGCTGCCGAGGATCTTTACAAGCGTCCCTCTCTTGCCGACGAGACCGGCATTCCTTAGCTCTT
The DNA here is from genome assembly GCA_038198625.1 of Rubrobacterales bacterium. Taxonomy (GTDB): domain Bacteria; phylum Actinomycetota; class Rubrobacteria; order Rubrobacterales; family Rubrobacteraceae; genus JBBPZK01. The sequence continues at coordinate 10,110 of JBBPZT010000206.1, read as the reverse complement.
CAACACCTATGTTATCACCGGACAGACCGGCGAGTTCGCCCACGTTCACCGGCGCGTATACGGTAGGACGCGCCACCGTGTGGCGCCCGCGAGCCATGCCCTTCAAGCGCGGCAGCCGGCGCTGCAACGGCATCTGGCCGCCCTCGTAAGTAGTGTTCGTCTTGGAGCCGGAACGGGCCCCGGCACCCTTGTGACCCCGGCCGCTGGTCTTGCCGTGTCCCGATCCTTTTCCGCGCCCGAGACGTTTGCGGTTCCTGGTCGAGCCGGGGGTCGGGGAAAGTTCGTTAAGCCTCACTGGCCTTCCACCTCCTCCACCTGTATCAGGTGCCGCACCCTGAGGATCATACCCCGTACCTGAGGCGTGTCCTCGTGCATCCGCGAATCGCGGATACGCTTCAGTCCCAGGGCGCGGACCGTTCGCTTATGATTCTCTTTGGAGCCGATAGTGCTCCTCATCTGCGTTATCTTTAGCTTCGCTGGGCTCATATGGTGATCTTGACCCCCCGAGCCTGCTCGATCTGGGCTTTCGTCCGGAGGCTCTTCAAGCCTTGCTCCGTTGCCTTTACGAGGTTCACCGAAGTGGTCGAACCGAGTGCTTTCGTCAGGACGTCCTTGATCCCGGCGAGTTCCAACACCGCGCGCACGCCGCCTCCCGCGATAACCCCCGTACCCTCGGAGGCAGGCTTTAGCATCACCGAAGAGCTCTCGAACTTACCGAGGACTTCGTGCGGGATGGTGGTGTTGCGCATCGCCACGTCGAACATCTCGCTCTTGGCACGCTCCTGGCCCTTGGAGATAGCCACGGGGACCGTGTTCGCCTTACCGAGACCGATCCCGACGCGCCCCTTGCCGTCGCCGACGACCACTAGCGCGGAAAAGTTGAAGCGCCGGCCGCCCTTCACGACCTTCGAGACCCGTCGGATCTCAACTACCCTATCCTGAAGGTCGGAGTCACTGTTGCGCTGACCACCGCGTCCTCCACCGCCTCTTCCGCGTCCGCCGGAACGGGGAGGTCCGCCGCTACCGCCGCGGTTATCCATACCCCCGCCGCGACCCGGCCCGGATTGACCTTGACCATCACTGTTAGCTCTTCGTCCCAAAACTTTTTAGCCTCCTAAACTTTCAGTCCGCCGGAGCGCGCACCCTCGGCGAGCGCCGCTACCCGGCCGTGATACCTGTTGCCGCCCCGGTCGAAGACGGCCACCTCGATGCCCGCCTCGCGAGCCCGGGCCGCCACCAACTCGCCAACCTTGTGCGCCGCGTCCTTCCGGTTCTCGGCGCCTTCGACCTCGCGCGAGTCGGCTGAGACCAGCGTGTGGCCAGCGTCATCGTCGACGATCTGGGCGTAGATGTGGACGTTCGAGCGATACACCGACATCCGAGGCCTCTCGGCCGTCCCGGAAATCTTTCTCCGGACGCGGGACCTCCGCTTCTCTCTCTGCGTACGTTTCTCCAAAACCGCCATCAAAACCTCCTGCTATCTTCCACCGGCTCCGCCGGAAACTTGCTAACCGGCCTTACCGACCTTACGCCGGATCTGCTCGTCGCTGTAACGTATCCCCTTGCCCTTGTAGGGCTCGGGGGGACGCACCTTCCTGATGTCCGCCGCCGTCTGGCCGACCTGCTGCTTGTCTATACCGCGCACCACTATGGTCGTGGCGTTCGGAACCTCGAAGCTTATCCCCCCGGGGGGCGGGATCGAGACCGGGTGTGAATAGCCGACCTGAAGGCCCACGTTCTGGCCCTGCAGAGCCGCCCGGTAACCAACCCCCGCGATCTGGAGCGTCTTCGTGAACCCGTTCGTGACTCCCGTGACCGCGTTGTAAACGAGGGACCTCGTCAGCCCGTGCATCGCCTTGTGCTCCGGCGACTCCGAGGCACGCTCCAGAACGATACTCCCGTCCTCTTGACTAACACTCACGCCACGCCCGATAGGCACGATGAGTTCACCTTGCGGCCCGGTGACCTTCACGCTGCGGCCGGAGATCTCGACCTGCACGCCACCGGGTACTTCGACCGGCGACTTTCCGATTCTCGACATAGCCTCTTCTAACCTTCCCTGGTAAACAACTCTAGTAGATAAAGCAGAGGACTTCGCCACCGACACCCATACGCCGGGCGGTGTGGTCGGTGAGTATTCCCCGCGAGGTCGAGAGGATCGCCACCCCGAGACCGTCGAGCACCCTGGGGATACTCGATTGCTTGCGGTAGACGCGACGCCCCGGGCGGCTCATCCGTCGGAGACCCGTTATTCCTCGCCTGCCGTCGGGACCATACTTCAGCTCTATGGATAGCTTAGTCTCAGCCCCGCTCCAGCTCACGGAGTACTCGTTTATGTAGCCTTCCTCTTTCAGGATCCGGGCAAGCTCCGCCTTCAGCTTGGAGTTGGGCATTTCGACCGACTCGTGCTTCGCCATATGAGCGTTCCGGATCCGGGTCAGGAAATCCGCTATTGGATCGTTAACAGCCATATTTCCCTACCAACTCGCTTTCATCAAACCGGGGATCTTCCCCTCGTGCGCCAACTCTCTCAGGCAGATCCGGCAAAGCCCAAACTTCCTGTAGTAGCCGTGCGCCCGTCCGCAACGCTGGCACCGGTTGTACTGCCTCACCTTATACTTCGGCGTTCTCTGCTGTTTTACAAGAAGCGCTTTTCTAGTCACTAAGAAACTCCCTAACTCGTCCTGAAGGGCATCCCGAGGAGCCTCAAAAGCTCGCGCCCTTCCTCGTCGGTTTCGGCCGTGGTCACCACCGCGACATCCAGGCCGCGCGTCGCGTCCACGGAATCGTAGGAGATCTCCGGGAAGATCAACTGCTCCCTGAAGCCGAGCGCGAAGTTGCCCCTGCCGTCGAAGGAGTTCGGGCTTATCCCCCGAAAGTCCCTCACCCGCGGAAGCGATATCGAGATGAGCCTGTCCAGAAACTCCCACATCCGCTCGCCGCGCAGCGTCACCTTCGCGCCTATAGGCATACCTTCACGGATCTTGAACCCCGCGATGCTCTTGCGCGCCCGCCGCACCTGAGCCTTCTGGCCGGTGATCTTGGCCAGGTCCTCCATGGCGCCATCCAGAGCCCGCGAGTTCTGAACAGCCTCCCCGACGCCCATGTTGACCACGATCTTCTCTACCTTCGGTATCCGCATCGGGTTCTGTATGCTGAACCTGTCTTTCAGGGCGGGCGCAACCTCTTCCCTGTAACGGTCCTTCATCCTAGCCATCTATATCCCCTCCGCTCTTCCTGCTGACCCGGAGCTTCTCCCCCGAGTCCGTGAACCGGTAACCCACGCGGGTTGGATCACCTGCGGAGTCAACGACCATCACGTTCGAAGCGTGTATCGGGGCATCGAAGGTGTAGAGTCCCTGCTGGTTGTTCTGGCTCGGGCGGGCGTGACGGGTGCGCTCGTTTACACCCTCTACCACGACCCGGTTCTCCTTCGGCAGGACCTGCTGGACCTCGCCTCGTTTGCCCTTCTCCTTGCCGGAGATTACCACCACGGTATCCCCGCGCTTTACCTTCATACTCATTACAAAACCTCCGGGGCAAGCGAGATGATCCTCGTATAACCCTTATCCCTGAGCTCCCGGGCGACCGGCCCGAAGATGCGTGTACCGCGGGGTGCGCCGTCGGTGTTGATGATCACGCCCGCGTTCTCGCCGAACCTTATGTAGGATCCGTCGTCCCGGCGCGTCTCTTTCGCTGTCCGGACCACCACGGCCCGCACCACGTCGCCTTTACGGACGGCGCCGCCTGGCGTGGCTTCCTTGACCGCCGCCACGATGACGTCCCCGACACCAGCGCTGCGCCGTTTGCTGCCGCCGAGAATGCGGATACACAGGATGCTCCTCGCCCCTGAGTTGTCCGCGACCCTCAGCCTGGTCTCGTTCTGTATCACTACTCCGCCCTCGACAACACGTATGCCAGACGCCACCGCTTGCGAGCGGAGAGCGGCCTGGTCTCGATGATCCGGACGGTATCCCCGATATGGGCCTCGTTGTTCTCGTCGTGCACCATGAACTTCTTCGAGCGCCGGATGCGCTTCTTGTACTTCGGATGTCTCACGAGCGACTCGACTACAACGGTAACGGTCTTCTCCGGCGCGTCCGAGACAACCATTCCAACCCGCTCCTTGCGGGAGCCACGGTCACTGCTCGCGCTCTGAAGCCGCCCTTCGTCCTGGTCTAACCTCGGACCGGCCGCGAGTGCGGCGTCGGGCTCCTCGATAAGCTCCTGGTTCTCTAGTATCGGTTCCTCTGTCAACTCTAACTCTCCTGCTTCTGGTTCAGGGCGGTGAGAAGCCGGGCAATGTTCCGCCGGACTTCTTTTAGCTGCCCCGTGTTCTCCAACTGGCCCGTAGCGTGCTGGAAACGTAGGTTGAACAACTCGCGCCGCGTATCCGCAATGCGCCGCTCCAACTCCTCGACATCCAACTCTCGCGCCTCTGCCGCTTTCACTGCTGACCCCCTCGTGACAGAAAGCGGGTCTTTATAGGCAGCTTCTGGGCGGCTAGCGACATCGCTTCGCGCGCCAACTCCTCATTCACACCGCTCATCTCGAACATTACGCGTCCCGGCTTCACGACCGCAACGTAGCCCTCGGGGGAACCCTTGCCGCTGCCCATGCGGGTCTCAGCCGGCTTCTTGGTCACCGGCTTGTGGGGGAAGATATTGATCCAAACCTTCCCTCCGCGCTTGATCTTCCTGGTCATCGCGATACGGGCGGCCTCTATTTGGCGGTTCGTGATCCAGGCTGCCTCCAGCGCCTGCAACCCGTACTCGCCAAACTCGATCTCCGTACCACCCTTCGCGAGCCCCCGCCTCCGGCCGCGATGCGGCTTGCGGTACTTGAGCTTCTTGGGTACCAACATCTCTTATCTCCCGCCTTCTACGTCTTCGTGAACGCCGTGGTTGATCCAGACCTTCACACCGATCTGCCCCATCTGCGTCGCCGACTCCTTGAAGCCGTAATCTATGTCCGCATCCAGCGTGTGAAGCGGAACCCGGCCCTCGGATATGGTCTCTTCACGGCTCATCTCGATGCCGCCGAGCCTACCGCCACACCGGATGCGACAGCCTTCCGCCCCGCTCCTCATGGCGCTCGTCAAAGCCCGCTTCATCGTCCGCCGGAAAGCCGCCCGGCTCGCGAGCTGCTCGGCTATGGACTCGGCCACCAGCGCAGCGTTCAACTCCGGCCGGGAGACCTCCCGCACGTTGACCTGAACCTTCTTGCCGGTCAGACGCTCCAACTCACCCCTCAGGGCATCCACCTCGCTGCCGCCCTTCCCGATAACTATGCCGGGACGCGCCGTGTGGATATCTATGGCGATCTCGCCCTGCTCCGCCGCCTTGCGAATAGTAATGTTTGCGATTCCGGCCCGCGTGAGCTTCTTCTCGATGTAAGCCCGGATCTTCAAGTCCTCACCGAGTAGCTCGGCGTAGTCCCTGTCCGAATACCAACTGCTCTTGAAATCTACCTTTTCACCCTTGCGCTTGACGCCGAGGCGGAAGCCCTCTGGATGTATCTTCTGACCCATCTATTCCTCCTCGTCTCCGGGCGTGTCTATCGTTCTGTTACCGACCAGTACGCCCTCCGGGACGCCAAGCTCGACGGTGATGTGGCTGGTCCGCTTGCGGATCATGGTTGCCCGACCCATCGCCCGCGCCTGGTAGCGCTTTATGGTCGGTCCCTCGTCCACCCGGACTTCCCGGACGAAAAGCTCGTCTGGGTCGGCGTCGTCGTTGTGCTCGGCGTTGGCGGCGGCGCTGTCTATCACGCCACCCACTATCTGCGCCGCCCGCTTGTTGGTGAACTGCAAGATGGAGACTGCCTCCGGGTAACTCTTACCCCGGACCTCGTCTGCCACCAGCCGCGCCTTACGTGGGGCGATGCGGACGAATTTCGCTACGGCCTTCACTTATCGCCTCCTGATGGTGCGGTCGTTCTTGACGTGCGTGCGAAAGGTCCTGGTCGGGGCGAACTCACCGAGCTTGTGGCCGACCATGTTCTCCGTGCAGTAGACGGGCACGTGCTTGCGCCCGTCATGAACGGCTATGGTGTGTCCCACGAACTCCGGGTAAATTACGCTCGCCCGACTCCAGGTCTTTAGCATCCGCTTCTCGTTGTTCTCGTTCATCCGCCGGACGCGCTCCATCAGACGCTCCTCGACGAACGGATCTTTTTTAGAAGATCTCGTCACTTAGCGCCTCCTTCCTTTCCTGCGCCGACGGACGATCATGGCGTCCGAGCGCTTGTGCTTCTTACGTGTGGGCGAGCCCTGGGCGATCTTGCCCCACGGCGTGACCGGCACCCGTCCGGGAGTGGTCTTGCCCTCTCCACCACCGTGCGGGTGGTCGACCGGGTTCATCACGGTACCACGCACCGTCGGCCTTATCCCAAGGTGACGCTTGCGGCCCGCCTTACCCCATCGGACATTCTGGTGAGCCTGGTTACCGACGACGCCTACAGTAGCCCGGCACTCCGCCCTGACCCTGCGGCGCTCGCCGCTCGGCAGCCTCAAAGTAACGAGGCTCCCCTCGCGGGCCACGAGCTGCGCACTGGTACCGGCGCTGCGAGCCATCTGGGCGCCACGGCCCGGCTCCAACTCTACAGCGTGGATCACGGTGCCGACCGGTATCCGGTTCAAAGGCAACGTGTTGCCCACGTCCACCTCGGCCTCCGGGCCGCTCTCGACGACCGACCCGACCGTCAGGTTGCGCGGGGCGAGGATGTAACGCTTCTCACCGTCGTGGTAGTGCAACAGCGCGATGTTGGCTGAGCGGTTCGGATCGTACTCGATCGAGGCTACCGTCGCGGGCACCCCGTCCTTGTTGCGCTTGAAGTCGATAAGCCGGTAGCGGCGCTTGTGTCCGCCGCCGATGTGACGGGTCGTAATGCGTCCGTTGTTGTTCCGGCCGCCGCTTTTGTGGAGCTTGACGACAAGCTTCTTCTCCGGTTTCTCTTTCGTTACCGAGTCGCGTGTTAGTACGGAGGAGTTCCTCCGGCCCGCGCTCGTCGGTTTGTAACGTCTCGCCGGCATTTACTAGACCCCCTCGAACAGTTCTATTCGGTCGCCGCCGCCCAGCTTCACGACAGCCTTCTTCCAGGAAGAAGTACGACCGCGGGTGAGACCCTGGCGCTTCGGCTTGCTCTTGACGTTCGCCGTGTTGACCTTGTCGACAGTAACACCAAAGGCGTCCTCCACGGCGTGCTTTACCTGGTTCTTGTTCGCACGCCGGTCGACATGAAAAGTGTATTTACCTTCGGTCTCGATCAGGTTATAGCTTTTCTCACTGATCACCGGACGGATTATTATCTGGTGCGGATCCACTTAAATCTCCTCCCGATTCCCAACGAGGTTTCCGTAAGCCGACCGAGAAAACAGCACCTCGCAGGCCCGCAATAACTCGTAGACTCCATACTCTCCGGCGTGTATAACGGTCACCTTAGGCAGGTTCCGGAAAGACAGCGATACGTTCTCATCTTCATCGGTCAGGATCAGCAGAACCGGCCCTTCGACCTCCAGTTGCCCGAGCAGCTCCCTGGCCTTCCTTGTGGAAGGCGCCTCGAAGCTCAACGAGTCGAGCACGAATAGCTCTCCGTCGGCGGCCTTCGCCGAGAGGGCGCCATGGAAAGCGGCCCGCGCTTCTTTGCGGTTGATCTTCTTGCCATAGCGAGCGGGCTTTGGCTTCGGCCCACCCCAGGTCCCGCCTCCAACGCGGTTCGGCGGCTTGACGTCGCCCGCGCGCGCGCGGCCGGTCCCCTTCTGGCGATACAATTTACGCCCGGAGCCTCTGATGTCGCTGCGCCCCTTGGTGGCCGCCGTGTAGCTCCGCCGCGCGTCGAGCTCGGCGACCACGGCGCGATGGATCACATGCTCGCGAGGCTCCGTCTCGAACTGCGGACCCGAGAGGTCCAGCGTGGACTTCTCCCCGCTTCTGGCATCGAATACTTGTGCCTGGGCCACCTTTACCCACCAACCTTCCGGATAGTAACCACGGAGCCCTTGCCGCCAGGAACGCCACCGCGTACCCAGATCTCACCGCTCTCGGCGTTCACGTTGACGACCCTCAGGTTCCTCACCGTAACGCCCCGGTTGCCCATCTGTCCGGGCATCTTCTGTCCCTTGAAAATCCGCGCCGGGTCCGCCGAAGCTCCAACGGAGCCAGGTGCCCGAACGTTGTGCGAGCCGTGCGAAACAGGACCACGGCTGAAACCGTGTCGCTTGATAGTCCCCTGAAAACCTTTGCCCTTCGAGGTCGCGGTGACGTGCACCTTATCGCCGACCTCGAAAACGTCCGCGCCGATGGTCTCGCCAACCTCGCCCGAGACGCCGCGCAATTCTTTCAAGTGCTTTCTCGGCGGGGCCTCGTGCTTGGCGAAGGCTCCGGCGTGCGGCTTATTTACCCTACGACCATCGACCTGCCCGAAGCCTACCTGAACAGCCTCGTAGCCGTCGGCGTCGGCGGTCCTGACAGCCGTAATGAAGTTCGGCTCCACCTCTATGATGGTCGCGGTGACCAGCGTGCCGTCGTCCTGAAAAGCCTGGGTCATGTGTTTCTTGCGTCCAAATACCGCAGTCGCCATGTTCTAACCCGCCTTTATCTCTATGCTCACGCCGGCCGGCAGGTCGAGCCTTTGAAGCGAGTCGACCGTGCGAGGCGTCGGCTGCTGAATATCTATCAGGCGCTTGTGCGTGTGCAACTTGAAGTGCTCCCGTGAGTCCTTGTCCTTGAATGGACCCCGGATCACCGTGTAAACGCTCTTCTTAGTCGGTAGCGGGACGGGACCGAAGACAAAAGCCCCGGTCCGCTCCGCTGTATCTACTATCGACTTGGCCGTCTTATCTATGACCTCGTGGTCATAGGCTTTCAGCCTTATTCTTATCTTCGAGACAGCCACTTAACGCCCCTACTCTACGATTTGGGTAACGACGCCGGCACCAACAGTACGTCCACCCTCGCGGATGGCGAAGTTCAGCCCCTCGTCCATGGCTATCGGAGAGATCAACCCAACGTTCATCACCGTGTTGTCTCCCGGCATCACCATCTCCACTCCCTCTTCCAACGTGATCTCACCCGTCACGTCAGTCGTCCTGAAGTAGAACTGCGGCCTGTAGTTTGAAAAGAACGGCGTGTGACGTCCCCCCTCTTCCTTACTAAGTACGTAAACCTCGGCCTTGAACTTAGTGTGGGGCGTTATGCTCCCGGGCTTTGCCAATACCTGTCCACGCTCTATGTCGTCTCTACGCACGCCTCTTAGAAGAGCGCCTATGTTGTCCCCGGCCTGTCCACTGTCCATGCTCTTGTTGAACATCTCTACACCCGTAACAACCGTCTTGCGGGTGTCCTTTATACCTACTACCTCTATCTCCTCGTTTAGCTTTATCTCTCCCTGCTCTACTCTCCCCGTTGCCACGGTCCCTCTGCCCTGGATCGTGAACACGTCCTCAACCGCCAGCAAGAAGGGCCGGTCTATGGCTCGCTCCGGCTCCGGGACGTAGGAGTCAACGGCGTCCATCAGCTGCATGATCGCCTCTTCTCCAAGCTCTCCCTCATCACCATCCAGGGCCTTAAGAGCGCTTCCTACAACCACGGGGATGTCATCCCCAGGGAAGTCATACTCAGTTAGTAGCTCCCTTACCTCCATCTCGACCAACTCAAGAAGCTCGGGGTCATCCACCATGTCCGCCTTGTTCAAAAAGACGACTATGTATGGAACCCCTACCTGACGAGCCAAGAGGATGTGCTCCCGAGTCTGGGGCATCGGACCATCTGCCGCACTCACCACCAGGATCGCCCCGTCCATCTGGGCGGCCCCGGTGATCATGTTCTTCACGTAGTCGGCATGCCCCGGACAGTCAACGTGGGCGTAGTGACGGCTCTCGGTTGCGTACTCCTGGTGACTGGTTGCGATAGTAATACCCCGCTGACGCTCTTCAGGGGCGTTGTCTATCTGGTCAAAGGCAACAACCTTGTTGGCCGTGTCGTTTGGCACCCTCTTTGAGAGCACGCGCGTTATGGCCGCCGTAAGGGTTGTCTTGCCGTGGTCCACGTGACCTATGGTCCCCACGTTCAGGTGTGGTTTGTTCCTCTCGTATCTCGCCTTGCCCATCTC
>JBBPZT010000205.1:0-6860 GCA_038198625.1 Rubrobacterales bacterium | reverse complement strand
TGATGATGGTGGCCGGGAGGATCACCGGAGACCGGCTCACCGGGTACCTGGGACCGGCCCGGCTCGTCCGCCTCGGCGGGGCGGTTGCGACGGTTGGACTCGGGCTCTCTCTGGCGTCCGGTCATCCGCTGGTTGCGCTGGCCGGCTTCGCCTCGGCGGGCGCGGGGTTCTCGATCGTCTTCCCGCTCGCCCTGAGCGCCGCCGGACGCACCAAAGAGACTGCCCCGGGCCCCGCGCTGGCCGCCGTCTCGACCCTCGGGTACACGGGCTTCCTCGCCGGACCACCCATCATAGGGTTCCTCGCCCAGCTCTTCGGTCTCGGCGCGGCCCTCTACGTCGTCGTGCTGCTGAGCGCCGCCATCGTGCCGCTCGCGGGCGCTGCGGGCCGGGGAGTCAAAGGGTGAGGTTGGCGAGGAGAAAGAGGTGCGGTACGTGATCGGTGAGATATCTGGGTCGGTGGCGGTCCAGGTCTTTATAGCCGCCGTCCTGAGCTGGATAGACCTGAACCTCTACAAGACCTCGCACGATCCCCGAACGCCTCCCGGCGAAGCCGTCCTGATCGACCTGTGGCTCGGGCTGGTGACAGTTGCCGCCGTCGTGCTATGGCTCGGCGCCGCCGTGCGGATCTTCTACCAGTAGTCCTGGCGTACAAGTAGAGATTAAGTAGTTGGACTAAAATCGTCGGATCCGGTGGTGGGCCGGACCGCTACAGAGAAAGAGGATAGAACTTTGACGGAGACTTTCGAGAATACGCCCAGAACCGGCGGAGACTACGAGCCGGTAGGTAAAGCGGAGCTTGCGGATCACGGCGACAGGACCATCCGCCTGAAGTCCGGCTCCACGATGGTGGAGATAACCGCGCTCGCCCCGGACCTCTTCCGGGTCGGCGCGTTCCCGAACGGACGCACGCCACGCTACACCACCGAGGCGATAGCAAAAGAAGACTGGGAGACGGTTGAGGTCTCGATGGAAGAGTCCGACGGAGGGGTCAAACTCTCAACGACTTCCGCCACCGCCCACGTCTCCCTCGACCCGCTCCGCGTGGGCTTCACCGACGCCTCCGGGCACACCTTCGCGGCGGATGACGAGGACCTCGGGATGGGCTTCGTCCGCCGTCCGGGTTCGGACGTCTTCACGGCGCCGCTCGGTGACGCGGTTCGCATGTACAAGAAGCGCGGTGATGGCGAAAGGTACTTCGGCTGTGGAGAGCGGACGAGTGGGCTGGAAAAGACCGGCTCCTACCAGGTCTTCTGGAACGTGGACCCGCCGATGGGCCACACGGCCTCCTACCACAACCTCTACACCTCGATCCCCTTTACCCTCTCCCTGGCGAACGGCAGGGCCTACGGCCTCTTCTTCGACAATACCCACCGCGTCGAGTTCGACCTGGCAAAAGAAAGCGGGGACCGAGCCTACTACGGCGCCGAGGGCGGGGACATCGTCTACTACGTATTCTGCGGACCCACCCCGAAAGAGGTGCTCGATCGCTACACCGAGCTCACCGGCCGCACCCCAATGCCGCCCAGGTGGTCGCTCGGCAACCAGCAGTGCCGCTGGAGCTACGAGACCGAAGAAGAGGTAAGGGAGATCGCGAAGCAGTTCCGGGAGCGAGACATCCCTTGCGATGTGATCTTCCTGGACATCGACTACATGGATGGCTACCGGGTCTTCACCTGGGACAAAGACCGCTTCCCGGACCCCGAGAAGCTGATCTCAGACCTCCGCGAGCAGGGCTTCCGCGTAGTCACCATCGTGGACCCCGGCGTGAAGACCGACGAAAATTACCCGGTCTACGTAGAGGGCCGGGAGCGCGATCTCTACTGCAAGACTACTGACGGGGAAGAGTTCCACAACGTCGTCTGGCCGGGCATGTGCGCCTTCCCGGACTTCACGAACCCGGCGACGCGCGAGTGGTGGGGCGAGAACCACGAGGCACTCCTGAACTCTGGAGTTTCAGGGATCTGGTGTGACATGAACGAGCCCTCGCTCTTCGTCCCCCAGCAGTCCACGATGCCCGGCGACATCGTCCATCCGGGTGGGGGTGATACGAAGCTGCACGCCCAGATCCACAACACCTACGGCTCCCTCATGGCCCGCTCCGCCCGTGAAGGACTCTTGAAGCTCCGGCCTGAAGAGCGACCGTTCGTCATAACGCGGGCCGGGTACGCAGGCCTCCAGCGTCACGCCTTGCAGTGGACGGGCGACAACTCCTCGTGGTGGGAGCACCTGTGGATGAGCATGCCCCAGCTACAGAACCTCGGCCTCTCCGGCATCGCCTGGTCTGGTGTGGACATCGGCGGGTTCTTCGACGACTGTGACGGAGAGCTTCTGGCCCGCTTCACCGAGTTCGGAATCTTCCAGCCCTTCTGCCGCAACCACAGCGCCAAGGGCACCGTCAGCCAAGAGCCGTGGGCTTTCGGGGAGCCATACGAGTCGGTGTGCCGGAAGATGATAAAGCTGCGGATGCGCCTCATCCCGTACCTCTACACTCTCTTCGAGGAGTGTCACCGGAACGGAGCCCCGATCCTGCGTCCCTTGCTCTACGAGTACCCGGAGGACGAAACGACCTACACCGCCGACGACGAGTTCCTTCTCGGCAACGCCATGCTCGTCGCCCCGATCACGCGTCCCGGTATAGAGCATCGTCACGTCTATCTGCCGGAAGGGACCTGGGCCCACTTCTGGAGCGGCGAACGCTTCGACGGACCGGCCCACGTCCTCGCCCACGCGCCGCTCGGGGAGCCGCCGCTCTACATAAAGGCAAACACCGCCCTCCCGATGGGACCGGACATAAACCACACCGGCGAGCGTCCGGCGGACCCGCTGACGCTGCTGGTCCATCCGTCAGGAGGCGCGGGTCTCTCCGCACTGTACGAAGACGCCGGAAACGGCTTCGGCTACCAGCAGGGAGAGTATGCTAGCAGAGACATTACCTGCGAGGTGGAGGGCGGGAAGGTCACGGTCCGAGTCGAGGAGCGCGAGGGTTCCTTCGAACCCGAACGCGACGAAATCCTGCTTGAGCTCCGGGGAGTGGGAGACCCGGAGAGCGTAACCGTTGACGGCCGGGAGGCTGACTGGAGCCAGGCGGAAGACGGCCGGGGCGTCGTAGTTCCACTGGAAGAGAGCGCCGACGCGACGACGGTCGAGGTGAGAACCTGAAGGGAAGGCTGCGCGCCTACCTCACGCTGGCGGCGCTCGGCCTGGGGTACGCCGGGATTTCACTGGCTGTCGTGTCGCGCTTGAGCGCCCCTCATCACAAGAAACCGGAGCGCACACCGTCGGACTTTGGGATGAACTTCCACGAAGTCTCGTTCAGAACGGAGGACGGCGTGGACCTGAGCGCCTGGTGGACACCTTCAGAAGGAGCTTCACGGGCGGCGGTGCTGGTCCACGGGCAGGCGAGCAGCAAGTCCGGGCGGCACGTGATCGAAACTGCCCTCGTCTACGCTTCGGCGGGATACGGCGTGCTGATGCTAGACCTCCGGGGCCATGGGGAGTCGGGATGGGCGCGGCGGACCCTCGGTCTCAAAGAGGTGCGAGACGTGCGGGCGGCGCTCGGCTGGCTCGGCAAGGTCGGTTTGGATCCGGACCAGATCGTACTTCACGGCTGGTCGGCCGGAGCGGCGACGGTGCTGCGGGCAGCCCCGGGTACCGGTGTGGCGGCGGTCGTCGAAGAGTCCGGCTACGCGGACCTCCCACCGCTCCTACGCGCCCAACTCCCCGAACAGAGTGGACTTCCAGCCTTTTTCAACCCCGGTGTCATGCTCGCCTCAAAGCTCTTCCTGCGCGCGGACCCGTGGTCGATACGTCCCGAGATCGAGGCCCGCGAGCTTTATAGGAAGGATGTGCCGCTATTTGTCATTCACTCTGAAGGGGATCAGGTAGTTCCCGTAGAACACGCGGACAGGATCGTATCGGCTCATCCCGGGGCGCGGTTCTGGAAGCTGAACCGCTACGCCCACGTCAAAGCCTATGCGCACCCGAACTACCGGGAAAGGCTCTTGGGCTTCCTAGAAGAGACGGTCGTCTGAGGGCGCCTATCCGTGATAGAGAAACATGTTCAGGGCGCGGGTAACGATGAGGAGCGCCCCGAGGTAGAGCAGGATGAAGAGGTGGCCGCGTTTCTGACCCTTGCGCAGCGGGCTCGTCTTGTACTCGGCCATCCCGAACAGCAGCCCGATCGCGCACAGCCCCCACACCCAGTAGAGCGCGAGATAGCGCGTGAAGTTGCCGGGATCCGGCACGAGCATCGCCCAGGTAAAAGTACCGGTGACGATAACCGCCACAGAGAGTGAGAGTACGAACAACGCCTTGTTCGCCCGCTTCCGGCGTCCCCAGGCGAGCCAGCCGAAAAACACGTCTTTAAAGCCGCGACGGGTGCTTGATTCCATGACGCAGATCTTAGCAGCCCGACGGCGCGAGCCCGTAAAAGCTCTCTCAAGAAGTCTCTCCGCTCCTCGGATGCTGGTGAACGTTTCCCATTTCTCGGGAGGGTCAGTGGTTAGAATAGGCTTCATGCGCAGACTTCTCATCCTCGCCAGCGCCATAGTTCTGGTGGACACTATCTTCTACGCAGCGCTGGTTCCGCTGGTGCCGTACTTCAGCCAGACGCTCGGCCTCTCCAAGTCGGCGATCGGGCTGTTGAGCGGGGCCTTCGGGGCCGGGGTATTCGTCGGGTCGGCGCCGGGCACCTACCTCACCTCCAGGGTCGGTGTGAAGCCGGCGGCCCTCGTGGGGCTATCATTGCTGTCGCTGACGAGCCTGGCGTTCGGACTGGTGGAGGCGCCGTGGGCGCTCGTCTCGATCCGGTTTGTCGGGGGAGTCGGGAGCGCTTTTTCCTGGGTCTCCGCGTTCACCTGGTTGACGAGCCGCGTTCCGGAGGAAAAGCGAGGACAATCCATCGGGATAATGCTCAGCGCCGCTGTCGCCGGAGCCTTGCTCGGTCCGGTCGTGGGAAGCGCGGCCGCGAACATCGGTATCTTTCCTTCTTTCGCCGCCGTAGGCGTCCTGGGCGCCGGGATCTCCGTCTGGGCTATCTTCGAGAAAGCTCCAAAGGTAGGCGCGCCCTCGCCGCTCTTGCGGATGCTGCGCAAGGCCGTTAGCCTCAGGCTTCTACCCGGCCTCTGGCTTATAGCGCTCTCCCCGCTCCTCTTCGGCTCTCTAGCCGTACTGGTACCGCTGGAACTAGGCAGATACGGATGGGGCGCCACGGCGGTTGGGGCGGTTTTTCTGGTGAGCGCCGCCTTCGAGGCGACCATACACCCCATGCTCGGCCGCTGGACCGACCGGAGTGGCTACCGTCCGCCCGTGCGCGTCGGCATCCTCGGCAGCATCGGGATACTGTTATTGCTCTCCGAAGCGTCGAGCCCCTGGCTCCTCGGGATTCTCGTCATTCTCGCGGCCGGAGCCTTCAACGCCACGCTCGTCCCCGGTAGCACACTGTTTTCGAGGGGAACGGAGAAAGCCGGCGTAGAACAGGCCATCGCCTTCGGCCTGACCAACGTGGCCTGGGCCTCGGGCTACGCAATCGGGGCGCCCCTGGCAGGTCTCTTAGCGGAGTTTGGCGGAGACTCCCTCTCCTATCTCTTCCTCGTCGGAGTAAGCGTCATCACGCTGATTTTGCTGGGGCGTCGGACAGAGAAAAATCCTAGCTAAACGCCGAGGCCGCTGCTTCCGTGACTTGCTGGTTTTGACCTACATTACCTGTCGCGGATAGGCCGTCGAGCGTTCGGGTGGAATTCCGTAACCTCAGGTCACTAACTCACCTCACACATAAAGAGCGGCGGGATGTGCATGTAGGTCTTGCTTGGGTTCGGGCCTACTACGTCCTGGGCCATTTCGAGTGCTTCGGCGATGGTATCGGCGCGTTTGTAGCCCATGCGTTTGGTGGTTATCGGGTCGCCGCCGACGAAGATCACACCGCCCACGTGATCCAGAGCGTGCGCCCCCCACTGCCAGGCGGTGAAGGGATGCCAGCCGTGGTAGGCGTAGGAGTTGCGGTAGAGAGTCCGGTACCAGGGGTCGTGGATGTACTCCTCCTCGAAACGCTGCTCGGCTTCGTGCGGGTCGGTCGTCTCGGCGAGGACCTCGTTGAAGAAGGGCTCGTAGCTCGGGTGATGGACCCTGTCGAACTCGTAAGGTACGGGGTGGGTCGCTATGATTACCCCTCCCTCGCGCACGAGCGGCTTGTTCTTATAGAGGTTGAAAAGGTATCCGAGGACCATGTTATGAACCAGGATCGGGTTCATAACGCTGTTGACGTTGTAAGGACCCACGTAAGGCACGCCGAGCATCAGCACGTCGGACTGACCTTCGACCTGCACGAGTTGCTGGCGATAGAGGTGCTTCATCGTCTCCTCGTGGACCGGGCCGGTGGCGCCTGCCTGCACGCTCGTCATCTTGTGCGGGGCGACGATGGACTGGAAGATCTTACGCGCAGCCTTGCGGGGCATGGTCTGGGTCGCTTTGTGATTGACGAGGAAGTTGGCTTTCGTCACAGCGTTCCACTCGTACTCGGGCTGGGCCATGAAGTTTAAGACCGAAGGGAACGTAGCGTTGTTCAAGGTCGTCTCGATGTGAAAGACCTTGAGCTTTTCGTCCAGGACCTCCCCCATCCGGCCGACCGAGCCGTGCAGTGCTGAGTTCGGAGGGTCCATCAGGGAACGGGTGTTCCTGAGAGTGTGGGCGTTGTGGTGGTGGCGGATGGAAGAGTAGGGTGAGATGCCGGTGTGGACAGACTTATGGCCGCCGTTCATGGAGACGAGGTTGATGTTCACGTAGACGATGAGATCGCTGTCGGCGGCCCGCTTGTTGATGCGGACTTGCTCGCCGTGGTCCGTCTCCCCTATCACGGTGTTTCC
>JBBPZT010000204.1:0-3081 GCA_038198625.1 Rubrobacterales bacterium | reverse complement strand
TCAGCACCCCCTCCCACTCACCCACCTTCAGCAGATACGTCAGGTTCGACGCCCCGGAAGGGAACTGCCGGACCTCCAGCTCTCCCTCCGGCACCTCCTCGATGCGCCCCCTGACGTACCGCCCGACCTTCTCCCGGTCGAACCCCTCGCCCTCGCGCACGCCGATAGTCTCACCAGGCATGCCGGCAACCTTCGTGGGCCTTCTCTCTCAACGTTCCTCCTCTATAACAAGGTTCTCGGACGACTCGTACACGTGGAACAGGCGACCGTCCCTGACCTCGGGTACGAGGTCGCTCGCCCCGACGTCGGACACGAAATCGAACACCTCGTAGGCGTCGTTCTCCGTAAACCAGCGGCCCGTCCGGCTCTGTTTCAGGGCTTCCGGTATCTTTTCCCGGTGGCGATTCATGAAATCGAGGGCAAGCCACGCGGCGTCGTTCAGCCTCCAGCTTTCGGTGTCCATACAGTCTACGATAGCCGCCGCGCCGAGGAAGTCTTCCACGGTAAAGCGTCCACGGGAGCCAGCGCAGATCAGGTACACCGATTCCGTTCCCGAGGACTCCAGATAGCGGGCCACGGCCGGGGCGTTGCGGAGACAGCCGATCAGTAACCGTTCCGCCCCGGTGGCCGCCCCGATAGTCCTGGTGCCGTTCGTAGTGACGAAGACGACGTCCTTACCAGCCACCGCTTCCGGCGGGTACTCGGCTGGAAAGGGACCGAGATCGTAGCCTTCGATCCTCTCGGCGTTCTGCTCCCCGCCGCGCAACAGACTAGAAGGGTCGAGGTCTTCGCCAACCTCCTCCGCCTGCTCCAGGCTCTCGGCCGGAAAGACGCGCCGGGCGCCGTTCTCCAGGATGGCGAGCAGCGTGGTCGTCGCCAGAAACACGTCCAGGACGACCACCGTGGCCCCCTCCAGCGTTTCCGGCAGGATCTCCTGCCGGCTCATCAAAACTCGCAGCCGCTTCATACGCTTCCCTTTGCAGGATACTCACTCAAAATCCGTTCCATCATACAGAACCCGGCGGCCCGCATGCGGCGGCGAACAAACGCTGTAAGAGCCCGGTCCGATAGGCTAGAATACGTTCGTCGCTTTCGGATCAAGGCTGGTAGAGGAGAACAATTGAGCGATCTAGAACGAAGAACGGGTGGTCCGGTTCAGCAGTCCGACCAGGAAGACGACGGTCTCTCTTATATGGAGGTCGCGATAGGTCTGGCTTTTCTGTTCGGTGCGTTAGTCTTCGCTTTTATCGCCCCGCCCGCCACCCTGGTGGTCTCGTTCGGGCTGCTGATACCGGCTGCGGCGCTGTTGGGAAGCGCGGTCCAAGGCATAGTAAAGCAGCGGCGCAAGCTCGCACCTACGGCTGACAAAGAGCGGGAGTTACTTTCGGCGGCCCAAGAGAATGGTGGCAGCATAACCCCGACGGAAGCCGCGATGCGAACCTCGCTCACGGTAAACGAGGCCGACCGGATGCTCTCCGAGTTGGCAAGCGGCGGCCACCTCCTCGTCGAGAGCGAAGACAATACGCTATTCTACAGGCTCCCCGGAAAGCGTGCGTCCGAGCTACAAAGCCTGGAGTAAACAGCTCGCGTCTTTGGACCCTATGCGCTAGAATATCCTGCAACGTTTGGTCCAAAGAGATGGAGATTACGATAGGATGAGCGAGCTACAGCAGCATGAACAGGGCTGGATCAAGCAGAGCGTCTCGGGTGTAACCCACTGGGTAGAAAAGTACTTTTGGATTGCGCTCGCGCTGGTGTTGATGGCGGTGGCGGCGGTGTTCTCTCCCGACATGCTGGGCCACGTGCTCCCTGCATGGTATCTAGTCACCCCCCTCTCCGCGCTGGCCGCCATCGGCTCGGGTGGCATGGGGCTCCATAAGATCCGGCAAAGGCGACAGATACAATCCTCTATCACATCCGGCACTTCCGAAAGAATAAGGCGTTCGCCAACGATCCAACCCAACAGCGAACGTGAGCTTCTGTTGGCGATTCGGGACAACGGCGGGAGCATTACCCCGGCGGAGGCGGCGATGGAGACCTCGCTGTCCGTACGTGAGGCTGACAGGCTCCTTTCAGAACTAGCGGGCGAAGGGCACCTGCGCTTGGAGAGCGAAAACGGCGCGCTCTTCTACGTGCTCCCTGGAAGGCGCACTCCGGCGCTGGACGACTAGCTCGGAAGGCGTCCGGTTGTTTGGGCGCTACTCTACCGTGACGGCGACGCGGATGGGGTTCTCTATCTTCTCGTGCAGGTAGCGGAGGGCGGTGTTCACCTCGTCGAGGGGGAAGGTGTGGGTGATGGAAGCTTCGAGGTCCAGCTTTCCCGATGCCGTCAGGTCCAGAAGTTGCTCTATGCCCCTCTTCGTAAATCCGTAGGAGCCTAGCAGTGAGATCTGCTTCCTCACGAACACGGTCGGCGGCACGATGCTTATAGGGTCCGGCCCGAGCCCCACGACCACGACCCTCCCACCCATCACGACCGACTCCACGCACTGGGCAATAGTTTCCTGCATCCCGACGAACTCCGCCGCCACATCTGCCCCGAGCCCCCCGGTTGCTTCCATAACCGCCTCCGCAGGCGCGGTCTCCCGCGGGTTTATGAGAACATCCGCGCCCAGGTTTTCGGCCCGCTCCAGTTGCTCGCGCCTGGGGTCCACCACGATGATCGGGGAGGCCCCGAGCAGCCTGGCTATCTGCACGGCGTGGAGACCCAGGCCGCCGACGCCGTAGACAACCACCGACTCTCCGGCCCTCACCGCCGCCCGCTCGACCATCGCGTGGAAGGGCGTCGCCACCGCGTCGGTGACGATAGCCCCTACGGTGAACGGCACGCCGTCGGGCAACCGTACCAGGTTCTTCGCGGGCGCCACCAGGTACTCGGCCAGGGCTCCTTCCACCTGGATGCCGAATATTCTCCGCTCCAGGCAGATGTTGGGGTGTCCGGTGACGCAGTTGCGGCAAGAGCCGCAGAAGATACCCGGCACGACCGAGACCCGGTCTCCCGGTTCCCAGCCCTCGACCCTCGCTCCCATCGCGGCCACGACGCCGCAGGGTTCGTGGCCGAGTGTGATCGGCTTGAACGCG
>JBBPZT010000203.1:0-18344 GCA_038198625.1 Rubrobacterales bacterium | reverse complement strand
GGGGCTTCCACGAAGACTGAAATACGACGGATGAGGGCTTACGATCTCCGTGTGATAAGTCCGCAATTTGTGTAGTTTTCGGGCCGAGCGTTAAAGTTTCGCGGCCGCCCGTCCGATAATGTACGTTAGTTGTGACAAAAAGGGTCGGAGAGAAGAGGCTGAAAGGTGTGGCGATCTGGCCGATACCGGGCTCCATCGCGTCTACGGAAGTCTACGTTGCTTACCGTGGTCGAGTATACCAGATCAACGTCTACGGCAAGAAGTCCGATGCGGGACTCAAATCTCTGGTTTCGACCTTGAGGTTCTACCAGCCTTCCCGCTCCGTCTCCTCGCTCAAGCTCAAGAACGCCGCCCACGAAGCTCCCCCGAATGTCGGCGGGAAACAGCAAACGCCTGTCGCTCCTACCTCAAGGAACGCTACCGGGGATTCCTTCGTGCCTACCGGGGACTCCGTTGTCTTTACAACCCAGACCACTACTGGAGAGCGGAAGATCGCGGAAGGCTGCTGGAGGGCCGACCCGAGCTTCTTTTTCCAGACCCAGCACGACAGCTACGCGAACCGCCGTTCCGGAGACGGCATCCGCACGGGCTTTACCGTGGTGGGCCGGCCGAACTTCTGGGGCCAGTACACCCACGGCAACCGCGGCTACGGTCGCTGCGCCGAGCCAGCCTATACTAACGACAAGTTCGCCGTGGACTACCCCTTCGATAAGGGAGACCGTATATTCTCGCCTTTCCGGCGCGGTACGGTTACTTTCGCCGGGCGCAACTACACCCACAAGAACTACGGCAACCTGGTCGTCATAAGGGCCGAGGGCGGCAAGTATGTCAGCCTCTCGGCGCATCTCGCGTCCATCCCATCTTCCATATACAGGGGCAAGACCGTCTACAGCAACACCCTCATCGGTTACGCCGGGAATACCGGGGACCCGAGCGTCCCGGTAGGCGAGGTCCACTTGCACCAGACCTTCTACCGATACCCTCACTACAACAAGGATGGCTCTCCATATGGCGGGCAGGGTTTACAGGTAGTTCGCCTCCACTACTCTGGCACAGCGGCCCGCAGGCTCGGTATTCCCGTCTCCTCACACATATATCGTTTCTGGCAGGTGAAGCCGAACTACAAGCGCTACTGTCGGGAAGGTGTCTTGTGCGGCGAAGGGTACAAGATCAGCAACTGATCCCGGGCTTCAGCTATTGTGCAGGACCTCGGCTATCCGTTCGAGTGCCTTGCTGATGTTCTCGCGCGAGTTGGCGTATGAGAAGCGCAGGTGCCCTTCTCCGTATTTTCCAAATCCCGTCCCGGAGAGGCTGGCGACGCCCGCTTCCTCCAGGAGTAGATCGGCAAGCACCTTGGAGGTGTGGCCGGTATCCGTGATGCGCGGGAAGGCGTAGAAGGCTCCCTGGGGGGTGGCGCACTCCACGCCGGGAAGCTCGTTTAGCCCCGCGACGATCAGGTCGCGCCGGGCGCGGAACTCGGAGAGCATGCGTTTCACGCCGTCCTGCGGCCCGGTAAGCGCTTCGAGGCCCGCGTACTGTGTGGCTGCGTTGGTGCAGGAGTTGGAGTTGACCTGGAGCTTGGCGACCTCGGAGGCCAGAGGCTCGGGCATGACGCCGTAGCCGAGGCGCCAGCCGGTCATGGCGTAGGTCTTCGAGAAGCCGTCGAGGATGATGGTGCGCCCTTCGGGTCCGAGCCCCGGCTCTGAGGCGATGCTGGCGAAAGAAGTCTCGTAGAGCAGGCGAGAGTAGATCTCATCGCTCAAGATGAAGATGTCGGGGCGCTCGCGCAGGATATCGGCCAGTCCGGAGATGTCATCGGTGGTCAGGACGCCGCCGGTCGGGTTGGCCGGAGAGTTGAGGATGACCATCTTCGTACGTTCGCTTATCCCGGCCCGGAACTCGTCGAGGTCGAAGCGGAAGTCGTTCTCCTGGCGTAGCGGCACGAAGACAGGCCGGCCACCCACGAAGTTGACCATCGACTCGTAGATCGGAAAAGCGGGGTTTGGCAGCAACACCTCGTCACCACTCTCGACAAGCGCGAGGATGGTGAAGAACATGATTGGCTTTCCCCCCGGTGTGACGACGACTTGCTCCGGAGCCACCTCTATGCCCCTGCTCCGTGCCACATCCTCCGCTATAGCAGCCCGCAGCTCCGGGATGCCGGCGGTCGGAGTGTAGTGGGTCTGGCCTTCGCGCAGCGCCCGGCAGCCGGCCTCGACGATGTGCCCGGCCGTGTCGAAATCCGGTTCGCCGATCTCCAGGTGGACGATCTCACGCCCCCGCGCCTCCAGCGCGCTCGCCTTTGCCAGTACCGAGAAAGCCGTCTCGGTCCCCAGATGTTCCATCCGTCCCGCCAGCTTCATACTGACATCCTCTCTCCGGGCCCCAGGTCCATGCCGGCCATTACATCACAAGCCGGAGCACGTAGCCCGGGTGCGAGCGGCACTAGAGCCAACGAACGCCGTCGTCCGGCCGAAGCGTTGCCGCCCCGAAACGTACGGGAACACGTTAAAATGTGCGCGTTGGTTTTCCAGGCGGCGCTGGTCGTCGACACGAAAGGTTCGGTTTGGTAGCAGAGAAAAATGGGTTGGGCTTTGATCTTGCCGCCTTCGATCTGGACGGGACTTTGTTGCCGAGGGACCTCGTTATCTCCGGTAGAACCACAGAAGCTCTGGACGAGCTCCGAGAGCGTGGGATGCGTCTCGTGGTGGCGACCGGGAGGCGCTTCGAGGGAGCACGGGAGTACGCCGGACAACTGGGTTTCTTCGCCTCCGACCCGGTAATCTGCTACGGAGGGGCGATGGTGCGCGAGATGGGCGGCGAGACGCTGCTGCACGATAAGATCCCCACGGATGTAAGTGCGGAAGTCCTCGAGTGGGCGGCCCGTAGGAACCTTCACTCGCGTATCTTCACGGACGGTAAGATCGTAACCTCCGCCGCCACGTCATCCGCCCGGACGTACCTGCGCATAACCGACGACGCCGGCGGCTGCGCTGTCGACTCCCCGGCGGACTGGTTGCGCGAGAGCGGCGAGAGGCCGACCAAGCTCGTGCTGGTAGACCATCCAGACGATATACAGGACTGGTTGGAGGAGGCCCGGCAAACATTCGGCGAGAGGTTGTTCGTGACCCGCAGCCTGCCGCATTACGTCGAGGTTGGCGGGATCACGAGCAACAAGTCCTCGGCGCTCGAGTTCGTGTGTAAATATTGGAATATAGAACCCTCACGGACCGTCGCCTTCGGTGACGCGGACAACGATATAGATATGCTCCGGTTTGTCGGACGCGGGGTCGCCGTCGGAGGGAAGAATGAAGAGGTCCGGGCCGCCGCCGACGTGGTGGTCCCATCGGTCGACGAGGATGGGGTCGCCGGCTACCTGGAGCAGCTTATGGAAGGGAGCGTTTAGTTGCCTGAACTACCCGAGGTAACGGTTATCTCCGAGGACATAGCCTCTCTGGCGTCCGGGCGCGAGGTGCTGCGGGCGGCGGTCTTCCGGCCGGACGTGACGAACGTTGAGATGGAAGAGTTTACGCGGAAGCTCGTCGGGCGGGAACTCCTCGGGACCGGCCGGCGCGGCAAGATCATAGTGCTCGACTTTGGAGACGTCGTCGGGGTCGTCCATCTGGTGATCTCCGGACGCGTCCTCCGTTTTCTCTCCTGGAGGGAACCCGACCGGATGAACACGGCTGTTCTTGAATTCGATGATGGGACGGTCCTCGCCTTTACCCGCCTCTGGCTCGGCTACTTCTACCTCTACGAGCCGGAAGAAGTGGAGAAACATCCCCTGATCTCACGCCTCGGCCCCGACCCGTTCTCGGAGGCCTTCACACCCGAGTACCTCTCCGGCGTCTTTAAAAGAAATGCGGGCATAAAGGGGCTCCTGCTGGATCAATCGGTCGTCGCGGGCCTCGGCAACATCTACGTGGACGAAGTTCTGTTCGCCGCCGGTGTGCATCCCTTGCGCAAAGCCGACAGCCTGACCCCCGAAGAGATAATAGCCATCCACGCCGCGACCCGCGACATCCTACGCCGGGCCATCGAACTGCGCGGCACGACCTTCGACTCCTACCACGACGCCTTCGGCGAAACAGGGAAGTTCCAGCACCAGCTCAAGGTCTTTACCCATGCCGGAGAGCCCTGCCCGGTGTGCGGGACGGAGATCTTCAAGCTGCGCGTCGCGGGCCGCGGCACCCACGTATGCTCCTCCTGCCAGCCCCTCTGACCCTCCGGGTTACGGAGCGTTGGACGAGGAAGATGAAGAGGATGAAGACGAAGAGGAGTTCATCGTCTGGCTCGACGAACTTGACGAGCCCGAAACCGAGCTGTTGATCGAAGATGCGAAGCCAAGCTTGGAGTAGGTGAAGTTCAGCATCGCCCACCGGGAATCGGTCTGCAGCACGTGGTTATTGCCGTTGGAGTTGACGATGATCTTCATGGCGTCGACGCCGTTGCTGCGTTTCTGGATCCGGCACGTGAGCTTCTTTCCGTCGCCTACCTTGTAGGTGAAGCTCTCGGGAACCTGCCCTCTGACCTTACTCTGCCTGCCTCCGACAGTGCATACGCCCCTGAAACGTATCCCCTGGGTACCGGAGACCTGGACTCTGACTTCTTGGGCGCTGCCGGAACCCGCCGCCGTACTCCCCTGTGCCATCGTGGTCCCGGCTTGCGCCTCCGTACTTCCAGAACTCGCCGTAGCGTTTCCCGCCGTTCCAGCGGCCGACTTGCCCTGTTTGGTTTTCGCCCCCGAGGCTGCTTGCTGCTTGCCGCCTCCTCCGTTGCTCTGTTTACCTGAAGATTGCGGCTGCCCGCCGCCCCCGCAACCGCCGAGTATCAATAGCAGCAAGGCAGGCGCCACGATGAGCACCAGTGTTGTTCTTGTACGCATGAACATCCTCTCCAAAACGTTCGGAGACCGCCGGGACCAGAACTTCGGGCTGTCGCCACGTGGATTTCCCGGATGGGCCGTGAAACCACGACTACACTTCATCATGTTGACTCCTAAGCAAATAGCCTACAGGATGAGGCTTGCATTTTCGTTACAGTCGCATGAAAAGAAGTTAATTCCTCAGAAATCTCGGCCTGGCCGATGATGGTGTCGGGTTTGATCAGGTCGTTCCTCCAACCGTTGTGGAGTTCGTGGTCGAGGGTGTGGAGATAGTGCTGGATCCACTGGTACTCACGCTAGTACTGGCGCCGCCGGTGGTATTTGGCGGTAGGGTTATGACGTTTGGGTTGGATTTGGCGAAGTCCAGCACCTTCTTGTAAGACTCCCTGGACTTCTTATAGTCCTTGCTGATTTCGGAGAGCAAACCCTCGGCCTTCTTGCGGTTGTCTTTCAGGGTAGGGTCCTTTTCCAAGATGCTGTAGAACTGTATTTCCTTGCCTTCAGCGGAGGTTTGGGCGTCCATCGCCGTGGAGAGAAGGCTCGTATATTTCTTGATGGCCTTATCGACGTTCATATTCTGGACACTTTTCAACGATTTTCTGGCGTCTTTCAAGTTGGATCTAGCTTTTTCGAGGGTGTTTTTGGCCTCGGCAATGTTCTTTTTCTGGTCGGAAGGGTCTTTGCCCGACTCAAGTTTTGTTTTTACATCGTTGTAGGTGTTTCTGGACTGCTCGAAGAGTTTGTTGTGCTTCGCTATCGAATCGTTCGCCTTCGCTACTGCTTCATTGGCCTTCTCTCTAGGACTCTCCGAGTTGGAAGAACAGCCGGAGATAAGAATGAAGGCTGCGAGAGCTATCACGACAGCGAGCGTGGAACGGTTTACCATATGAGACATGAGTGAGAGAAGTATACCGCCTTTCAGGTTGCTATCGTTCCCGGCCGTTGTGTTCAAACAAACGCTGGGACGGCTGTTCAAGAACCGCAGGCACCCAAACGTAGCCTCGGAAGAGAAGCCCGGAATCTCAGCAACGCCACAGCTCGACGCCCTGGCTGGTGATGCCATAAGCGAGCATGCCGAGAATCAATCGTCGCTTTTCGAGAGGGCGTTTAGGTTGATGGAGCGGGCCAATCGGCTGGAGCGCGAGGGAATTTCGAGCGAGAGCGCCTCCAACCGCGCCGAGCGGGCAAAGGAAGAGGTCAAAGACGGCCTCTCTAACCTTCGTTCTTCCTTCATTGCAGAGAGGGGACCGGAGGGGCGTCTCGCTTTCGACCGGGAGCTGGAGCGTCTCTTCCCGGCCTTCAGGCTCTCCGGTCTCTCCTAGCTCTAGCTACTTTCCAGCGCCCCTGTTCAGGATGTGATGGAGGAGAAGGTTTCTTTGGCGAGCCTGCGGGCTTCGGGTCCGGTCCTGGGGTTTAGGAAGATGAACGCGCCGCCTGCCGCTAGGAGCAAGAACAGTAGGCCGGAAAAACCTCTACCGCCACCGCCAACCTTCTCGCCTCTTACGCGCTTGCTGCCCTCGTCGGCCGCTTTGACCGCATCCTCGACCCGCTTACGGAGCTTGTCGTCATCCCAGAGCTTGGCGATAGCCTCGGACGGGGTCTCGTTGGAGATCTCGTTTATTATCCTCTGGGCGGAGTCGATGAAGGTGCGGATGTTGTCCCGGAGATCGTCGTCGTAGAGCAGACGCTCCGCGACCGGCTTCGCCCCCGCGTACGCGGCGATGAGCGTCCCAATGGGTACGAACCGCGTTCCCTCAGCCTGCTCTTTCAGCTTCTCCGCGCGGCTTTTTCTTCCGAACACTACGAAACCTCCTTTTTCGTCTTACGCTGCTAACCCGCATCATACCCCTTTTACACGGTTTCTATCTATCGACGGCTTACGTTAGGGGACCCAACCTGACCACCAGCGCTTCACCGTCGACCTCCAGGCTCTCACCGTCGACCTCCGAGCTCTCACTGAAGTTCAACTCACGCGCCAGCACCTCCGTCTTGAAGTAGTCGCCCCAGTTACCGGAGAGCAACTCCCGGACGCGCCCACCCCCGGAGAGGCCAACCGAGATGTTTTCCTCTATCTCGAAGCCCCGCTCGCGCCGGAGGTTCTGTACCTTGTGGACCAGCTCCCTGACGAGCCCTTCGTCTACGAGGTCCTTATCCAGATCCGTACCCAGGGCCACGGAGAGCTCACCCTCTCTCTCCAGGGCGTAGCCGGCCCTCTCTTTCGGTTCGACCAGCAGTTCCTCAGCCGACAGCATTATCTCCTCGCCGTCTACCGTTACCGCTACGCTCTCCCCGGCGGCGGCCCGTGTCCCCGACTCGGGGGAAACCTCCGCGAGCGCCGCCCGGATGCCCGGCGCGAGCCGACCGTACTTCGGTCCGACGAGGCTCAGGTTCGGCTTCAAGTCGTAGGCGACGACCTCCTCCTGTTGCCCGAAACGTAGCTCCTTGACGTTCAACTCGTCCAGGATGATCTCCTGCAGGCTAGTCACGCCTTCCCGGAACTCAGGGCCTTCGTTCGCAACGACCACGACCTCCCGCAGCGGCTGACGGGTCTTTATGGCGGCTGTGTTGCGGGCCGCGCGCCCGAGAGCCACGACCCGGCGCGCGGCGGACATCCTCGCCGAGAGTTCCCGGTCGACGAGTGAGGCGTCGACTTCGGGCCAGTCGGTGAGATGTACGCTCTCCAGCGCTTCCGAGTTCGTATTCGCGACCAGGTTCTGGTAGAGGGCCTCTGCGACGAAGGGGGTGAAGGGAGCCGTCAGCTTCGCGACTGCTACCAGGCACTCGTAGAGGGTGGAATGGGCGGCCTTCTTGTCCGTGTCGTCCTCGCCCTTCCAGAACCGGCGGCGGCTTCGCCTCACGTACCAGTTGGAGAGCTCGTCCACAAACTCCCCGATGGCACGTCCGGCAGCCGTCACGTCATATGCGTCGAGCTTCTCGGTGACGGTCTTTACGGTTAACTGAAGCTCCGAGAGAGCCCAGCGGTCCATCAGGCTACGCTCTTCGGGCGGCACGAAGTCTTTCACGGGATCGAAGCCGTCTATGCGGGCGTAGGTCACGAAGAAGGAGTAAGTGTTCCAGAGGGTAAGGAGGTGTTTGCGGACGGCTTCGTCTACCTGATCCTCAGAGAAGCGGCGGGTGTTGCCGGGGTTGGTTGCGGTGAACAGCGCCCAGCGGAGGGCATCGGCGCCTTGTTTCTCGAAGAGGGTCCAGGGGTCCACCACGTTGCCGCGGCTCTTGCTCATCTTCTCGCCCTCGGCATCCAGGATGATCCCCAGGACCATGCACGTCTGATAGGAACTCTTGCCGAAGAGCATAGTGGAGATCGCGAGCAGAGAGTAGAACCAGCCCCGCGTCTGATCCACGGCCTCGCAGATGTAATCCGCCGGGAACTGGCGTTCGAACTGCTCTTCCCCGGCGCGCGGGTAGCCCCATTGGGCGAACGGCATGCTCCCGGAGTCGAACCAGGCGTCTATCACTTCTGGGACGCGGGACGCCTCTCCGCCGCACTCCGCGCAACGCACCTTTACCTCGTCAATGTACGGGCGGTGGAGGTCGTCCGGGACGGATGTTAGCGAGACCTCTTTCAACTCGCCGACACTGCCTGCGACGGTGGTGTGGCCTTCTTCGCAGCGCCAGATGGGCAGCGGCGTGCCCCAGTAACGCTCGCGGGAGAGCGCCCAGTCCACGTTGTTCCTGAGCCAGTCACCGAAGCGGCCCCATTTTATGTGGTCGGGGATCCAGGCGATTTTCTCGTTCTCGCGCAGCAACTCGTCCAGTACCGCGGTCGTCCGGGCGTACCAGGCTTTCTTTGCGTAGTAGAGCAGCGGCGTGCCGCACCGCCAGCAGTGAGGATAGGTATGCTCGTACTCCTCGGAACGGAAGAGCAAGCCTTTCTCGCGCAACTCTTCGATGAGACCGGGGTCGGCGGTCTTTACGAACTGCCCGGCGAACGATCCTATCCTCCCGTCGAAGGTGCCGTCGGACTTTACCGGGTGGATGGTCGGCAGGCCGTAGCGCCTCCCGGTGCGGGCGTCGTCCTCGCCGTAGGCCGGGGCGGTGTGGACCAGGCCGGTCCCCTCGGTCGTCGTCACGTAGTCTCCGAGCACGACGGTAAAGAGGTTGTCCGACGCCTCGACGGAGACATAGTCGAACGGACGACGGTACTTCGTGCCTTCGAGGTCGCGGCCTTTCTTCGTTTCGAGTATCTCGTAGTTTCCTTGACCGAGGACTTTATCCAGGAGGTCTTGGGCCAGAATCAGCTTCTCTCCGTCTACCCGCACTGTTGCGTATTCGACGTTTGGGTTGGCGGCGACGGCGGTGTTCGAGATCAGGGTCCAGGGGGTCGTCGTCCAGATCAGTAGGCTCGTGTCCGGCTCGTCCTCTAGCAGCAGCTTTACGTAGACGCTCGGGTCTGAGACGGTCTTGTAGCCTTGGGCGACTTCGTGGGAGGAGAGGGAGGTCTGGTCTCTCGGGCAGTGGGCTGTAACTTTGTAGCCTTCGTAGAGCAGGTCTTTCTCGTAGAGCTCTTTCAAGGCCCACCAGACGCTCTGTATGTAGGAGTCGTCCAGGGTGCGGTAGGGGTTCTCCATATCCACCCAGTAGCCCATCCGGTCGCTCATCGCTTTCCAGTCGCCGACGTAGCGGAAGACTGACTCATGGCAGAGGCGGTTGAACTCCTCGACGCCGTATTCCTCGATATCCGGCTTTCCGGTGAGGCCGAGTTCCTTCTCGACCGCGAGTTCCACGGGCAGGCCGTGGCAGTCCCAGCCGCCCTTGCGCTCGACACGGTATCCCTGCATGGTCTTGTAGCGGGGGATCAAGTCCTTAAATGCTCTCGCCAGGACGTGGTGAAAGCCGGGCCTGCCGTTTGCTGTTGGCGGACCCTCGTAGAAGACGAACGGTTTATCTTTCGGACGGTTTTCGACCGATTTCTCAAAGGCCCCGATCTCCTTCCACAGGCTCATGACCTCGTTTTCGAGCTTCGGGAATTCAACCTGGGGCCGTACCTTCTCGAACGCCAACCTCTCCAACCTCTCTCTACGCAAAAGCTCCCGCCTCAAGCGGACGGAGCTACTGACACTCCACCGCAGAGACGGGAGCCTCTAGTACGTCTAGTAAGACCCTCGCGGTACCACCCTGCTTGCCCGGCGCCTCCCGGCTCCGGACCTCTCTTCAGGTGCTTCTCGCACACCTTCCCGCTGTAACGGGCGAACCCGGCCGGTCCTACTAACGCCTGGGCGGGGTTTTACCGCGTCCTTCGCTTTCCGCCGGCGGCTCTGGGAGGATCTTCGGGCCGCTCTCCGTGCCGGGCTTCTCACCATCCCCGGCTCGCTCCGACAGAGGCTGCGACCCTACTCGTTCCCGTCAACGCCTTGTACAGGAGCTTTGTAGCGCCAAAAAGTAACCATGTCAAGGCGGAGCCCCTGGAGAGGTGATCCAGGTCAGGACCCGCGAGCGTATTTCTAGTATGAATATTTAATCTTCTGTTTATTTTTTATCGGTGGATTCCATATATAACTAGCCATAGAGAAACTTAGAGAAGAGGTTTGGAAGATTATGGGTACCAGATCAAAAGCGTCGGTGGCCGGGGTAGCGGGAGCGGCGGTAGCTTTCGGTATAGTCGAGTTGGTACATGGGATCTACCAGGGTGTGCCGTCGGTGTTTTTGGCGTTCGCCCAGACGATAATAAAGCTCACGCCGGGTGGTTTCGCGACGAAGGCCATCGAGACCCTGGGCAAGGCGGACGTGCCGATACTGGTCGTCTCCCTGGTAATAGGGACGTTGGTGGTCGCTGTTTTGCTGGCGAACCTCGGCTTGAGGTCTCCTACGGCGGCTCTGGTAGGGGTTGGAGCCCTCGGTGTGATCGGGGTGGCGGCGTCTTTTACCGAGACTTTCGTCGCCCCGATCCCGACAGTGATCGTGATCGCCGCGGCGCTCGTAGCCGGTAGCGCCGTTGCCTACTTCCTGCTCGCCGCCGAAGTCCAGGAAAAGAAACCAGCCACCTATGACGCCGAGAAGCCGGACGGTATGCCGCGCTACGGCAACGTGAGGTCCAGGGAATCCGGTTCTTCCGGCGGTATAGAGATAGGCCGTCGTGGCTTCCTCGCGTTGGGTGGCGGCGCTACGGCGGTGGGCCTCGCGGCGGTCGGTGTGGGACGCTTGCTAGGCGACGGCACGCAGACGGCGGCGGCCCCCAAGAAGCTACAGGCGCTCAAGGAGTCCTCCGGGAGCGGCGCCAAGAAAGTGGTTCACAAGACCTTGCCGCCTCCTCCGAAAAGCGCCTCGATAGAGGTTCCGGGCATGCCGAAGCTCATCACGCCCGCGAAAAACTTCTACCTGATCGACACGGAGCTCTCCTCGCCCATGATAGACGCCAGTAGCTGGAAGCTCTCGGTAAAAGGAGCCGTCGACAACCCCATCGAGATCTCCTACAAGGAGCTTATGAACATGCCCACGCAGGAGGCTGATATCACCCTATCCTGCGTCTCGAATACCGTAGGCGGTGGCCTCGTCTCTAATGGTCGCTGGACCGGTGTGCTCCTCTCCGACGTACTCAAAGAGGCGGGTGTCGCCCCGGATAAGATCAACAAAGCTTCCGAGCAGCTCGTGGGACGGAGCGTCGACGGTTGGACCGCCGGCTTCAAGACGAAGCTCGCGCTGGACGGTCGCGAGGCGCTCGTGGCCTTCGGTTTGAATGGAGACCAACTCCCGATCAAACACGGATATCCGGTCCGGCTGGTGGTCCCAGGCCTCTACGGTTACGTTTCCGCGACCAAGTGGCTCAGCGAGATAGAGCTGACGAACTGGAACTTCGACGCGTACTGGATCCAACGTACCTGGGCCAAGAAAGGTCCCGTAAAGACCGAGTCCCGCATCGACACCGTCAAGGACGGCCAGAAGCTCTCCGCCGGCAAGAAGGTCCCAATCGGCGGCGTAGCCTGGGCTCCACACCGTGGAATCTCCAAAGTCGAGGTTTCCACTGACGACGGCAAGACCTGGAATAACGCGCGCCTCGCCACCCAACTCGACAAGAACACCTGGCGTCAATATGTCTACAATTGGGAGGCCAAGTCAGGAGATCACACACTCAAAGTACGCGCCACGGACGGCACCGGAGCAACCCAAACCTCTAAAACCTCTCCTCCTCATCCCTCCGGCGCCGCCGGCTACGATACCGTCAACGTTACGGTGTCCTAAAACCACGGAACGCAATGCCAGAAGGCTTTATTGAGATAACCCTGAACCCAAAGTAGAACTTTATGCTGAAAATCATGGCGGGTGGACGATCCGGCATTGGAAAAGCGGTTTGTTATCGAAGTGTTTCCGTTGCGTAACTAAACCGTAACGTCACGGCAACTGTTACGTAACAGGGTTCAGGTAAATTACTTATTAGCCGATCCCGACCGGTGGGACATTATTTCCCCCCTCCAGATCCCACCGGTCGGGTCGGTAATTTCCGATTTTTATTCTTCTTCGCTTACCAGGGTGCATTGAGTTGGCCTCCGTCCGGGGCCTATGTTAGATTACGGCTCTCTTGGAGGTATTTCGCACACCAGAAGAGCGGTTCGACGACATCCCTGAGTTTTCCTACGAGCCGTGCTATCGCGGGTGGCGGAGCATGCGGCTCGCCCATGTGGACGAGGGCGATGGTTCGACGGTGGTCATGATCCACGGCGAGCCGACATGGTCGTTTCTCTACCGCAAGGTGATGGTACCTCTGCTGGAGGCCGGGTGTCGCTGTATAGCACCAGACCTGCCGGGATTCGGACGCTCGGACAAGCCCATCGAAGACTCGTGGTATTCCTACGACAACCACACGGCGGCTATCGTCGCGCTGTTCGAGGAGTTGGACTTGCGCGACGTGACGCTCGTCGTCCAGGACTGGGGTGGACCCATAGGGCTGCGCGTAGCGACCACGGAGGTGCCCGAACGCGTCAGCCGTCTAGTGGTGATGGATACAGGGGTCTTTACGGGGTATCAGCGCATGAGCGAGGAGTGGCTTCGATTCCGGGAGTTCGTGGCTGGAAATCCGGATGTCTCCGTGGAGCGCCTGGTCAGGAGTGGCTGCAATAACCAGCCGCCGCCGGAGGTCCTTGCAGCCTACGGGGCGCCGTTTCTGGGGCGGGAATCCAAGGCGGGGGTGCGGACTTTTCCGATGTTGATCCCGCTGACCCCCGACGCTCCAGGAGCTGAGGCCGGGCAAGCGGTTGCCGGGGCTCTTGCGAGAGAGAGCCGGCCCACGCTTCTGGTGTGGGCCGGCTCGGACCCGGTGTTGCCACTCGAACCCGTCGGGCGGGCGATGCAAAGCTTGCTTCCGACCGTCGAGGAGGCGGTGGTGATCGAGGGAGCCGGCCACTTTTTACAGGAGGACCAAGGGGATCGTATCGGTGCGCTGATAGCGGACTGGATCCCGGCCCGGTAGGTACCAACGGTAGGTACAAATCTTCTCCGCGGACAACCTCACGGGAATCCCAGCGAGGTTGTCCAAGTTACCGTACTCTATCCGGCGAACGTATACTGTACCTGGCATGAACAAAGACCACGCTTACCCACGAGATCTGGCTGCTTTTGTCCTGGAACGTTGGCCGGAGGCGGCGCCGGCTTTGCCTGACTACGCTGTGTTCGAAGAGTTACTCTCTACCTGCTATCAGGCGGGTCTGATGCGCGAGGAGGAGCGGCCGGTGAACTTTCGTCTGATACTGGCCGAGCCCGAGATCTTCCCGCTCGAGGCCGGACCGCCCATAGGCTATCATCGACTGGAGTTCATCACCCCGGTTCCCCTGGATGAAGACGGCCTGAGACGGCTCTCTCCGGCGATCGACTACTCCCGCTCGCTCGTGGGTGTCAGGAGCAACGGCGAAGGAGGGTTTGAGATCTGGGGCGCGGTTCACTCCGGTCCACGCTGGATCCGGAGCGTGGTAGGTGGTCGGGGCCAGCACCCGCCGCTTCCACCCGTGCCGGTGGTTCACGTTACGGCTCCGGGGCGGCTCCACGTCCACAGGGGCGATGTCCTCGCGGCTGGATTGGAGGGTGGCAGGCTCTCGGGCTCCTCGATGGATATCTTCGACTCAAACTGGCTGTCGGAGAGCTTTGCCCCGGCCAAAGACGAACTCGCGAGCCTCAACGAAGAGGCTCGCGTCCGGGCCGGTAAAGACTGGGCTCCGCTGGAGCCTAACCTGACGCGAACGATCGCTCAGCACACCGTGAGGCGCATCATCTCCGTGATGCGCAACGCCCGCCACGGTGGAACTATTGTCTTCGTTCCTACGGAGGTCGTCGAGGAACTTTCCGTGGAGAATCGCTACGTCGCGTTCAAGCACACTTTCCCCGAAGGTGAATCACGGAGGCGGTTCCGAACTCTGATCTCCGGTGTTACGAACCGCCTGGCCAAGATCCACGGCAAGGGTGGCGCGAGTTCCTACCCGAAGGCCGTTGGATGGGCAGAGTACCAGAAGAGCCGGGATCCGCTTATAGAGGAGTTGGATGAGGCGATCTTCGAGGTGGCGCACCTGATCGCCAACCTCTCTAAGGTCGATGGGGCGGTCGTGATGACCAAACGCTTCGAGGTCCTGGGCTTCGGGGTTGAGATATCCGGCGCCCTCCCGGCGGTCGAGACCGTCGCCAGAACCCTCGACCTCGAAGGCGAACGGACCTTGAAAGAACCGACCGATGGAGTAGGTACCCGGCATCGCTCCGCCTACCGTCTTTGCGGCGCATTGCCCGGCGCCGTCGCTGTCGTGGTCAGCCAGGATGGCTCCACCCGATTCGTCACCCGCAAGGATGGAGAGGTCGCTTACTGGGACCAGATGTGAAACCTCGACGTGGGAGTAGCCAGGCTGTTGTCCAAGTCTCCGGAGCGTCCCGCATCGCGGGGCAACTCCGCTACTTTTCACGTGGACGGAACCCCGACACGCCCGGTTTGCGGGAAGTGTCTCAGATCATATAGTGTCAGATTCCGGTGGTTAGCCCACCGGCTGGCCGCCGGTGACGTCGATGGATGAGCCGTTTAGGTAGCTCGACTCCTGCGAGGCGAGGAGTACGAAGACGGGCGCGAGTTCGGCGGGCTGCGCGGGTCGTCCCATTGGGGACTGCAAGCCAAACTGGGAGGTCTGCTCGCCGGGCATGGAAGCCGGGATGATCGGGGTCCACACCGGACCGGGCGCCACGACGTTTGCCCGCACGCCATACTGCACGACGTCCTGGGCCAGCCCCTCGGTGAACGTGACTATCGCACCCTTGGTCGCGGAGTAGGGGAGCAGGGTCGGCGAAGGCTTGTACGCCTGGGCGGAGCCGACGTTGATGATCGAAGCGCCTTTCGGCATGTGCGGGAGCGCCGCCTTTACCATCCAGAACATGGCGTAGATGTTGGTCTTGAAGGTGCGGTCGAGCAACTCGGTCGAGATGTCGGCTATACCGCTGACCGTTCTCTGGTGGGCGGCGTTGTTGACGAGCACGTCTACCTTCCCGAACTCCTCGACGGCCGTGTCCACGATCTTCTGGCACTGTGACTCTTCGACGATGTCTCCGGACACTTTCACCGCCTTGCGGCCCGCCTCCTCGACTATCCGCACGGTCTCGTCGGCGTCGGACTCTTCCGCTTCGAGGTAGGAGATGAGCACGTCCGCACCCTCGCGGGCGAAGGCCAGCGCCACCGCCCGGCCTATGCCGGAATCACCGCCGGTGATGACCGCCGCCTTGCCGCTCAGCCTCCCGGAACCCCGATAGGTATCGTAGCCGTAGTCTGGCTTCGGCTGCATCTCGGACTCAAGACCCGGATGCTGGTCTCGCTGGTCCTGCTCCGGGTACTCCGGTTGCGGATACTGTTCCCTCGGGTCCTGCTGCCCGGTTTGATGCTCCACCATGCTAGCTTCCTCCGTTTTCTTGGGTGTCCGATGATGAGCGGCGCCCCTTCGAGTGCCGTCTGCTTTCTCTGCCCGCTGGCAACGTTTATCAAACAGGGGCCTTCCCGGAGCAAAACACCGTTGGGAATTGAGGTCCTATCCCGTATCTTTTCTGGGTGAGACCTGACCATACATATCGTCGTCGCAGGCTTGGTGCTCTGCTCGTCGGGGCGACCGCCTTCTTCGCCTTCTACGCCGGTACCGGAGCCGAAGCGGA
Organism: Rubrobacterales bacterium; assembly: GCA_038198625.1. Classification (GTDB taxonomy): domain Bacteria; phylum Actinomycetota; class Rubrobacteria; order Rubrobacterales; family Rubrobacteraceae; genus JBBPZK01. The sequence goes on along the minus strand of JBBPZT010000203.1, from coordinate 2,341 downwards.
GGGGACTCCTACCTCTTACACGGTCTCGCGGGGCGACACGCTGTGGTCCATAGCTACCGTTCACTACTCACGCTCGGAAGACCCGAGGGTAAGGGTTTCGGAGATTCGGGAGATGAACCACCTAAAGGGATACACGATACAACCGGGCGAACACCTGAAGCTGCCGCGCTGATCTCTAACTCCACGTAACCGTGCTCGTCGTGTAACTTACCAAAGAACGCCGAAGGCCCGGACTCTTCGGGTCTGGGTGGGACCCGTGGGGAAAGGGAAAGGAGGAGTGTCGAACCTCCGGCTCATCCTTTTTATACGAGAGTATGTGCGATGTCAACCTATGTGCTGAATGAACTTTGTGTTTGTTGTCGGGTCTATTCCCTTGGGATCTGGCTGCGTCAGGCTCCTGTTTCTCGCAGGGCTTGCCTGAGGGCCCGCTTCGGGTTGAAGAAGTAGCTCATGACGGCGCAGAGGATCGGGATGGCGACCATAAAGGTGAGTCCCAGGGAGTAGTTGCCGAAGAATTGCCGAAAGGCCGCGAGGGGAAGAGGGGCGAGGGCGGCGGCGGAGATCATGACCATGGTGGCCGGTCCCTGGATCTTGCCGAGGCTGTGGCGTCCGTAGTAGTGGGCCCATATCACCCCGGCTACGACGCCCTGCATCCCGCTGGCCGCGCCGAGGACGACAGCATACAACACGGCTGTCAGGGGCGTCGAGACGAACTGTAGTATTATCAGCGCCACCAGCAGGAGGCCCTGGCTTAGGAGCAGGGGTTTTCTAGGTCCCAGGCGCTCCGTCAGAAAGCCGGAGAGGAGGGTAGAGGAGGCGGCAGCGGCGGCGAAAGCGGCGAAGATGCCGGCGGCGACCGGGCCCAAGCCGTGTTCGCCAAGGATGGAGATCTGGTGAAACACGAGCGCCGTGACCACGAACGGGACAGCCGCCAGCGGGACGGCCAGAAGCCAGAAGTTGGGGGAGAGTAGCACCCGCCGCCGGCCCTCATCCGTCCCGGATAGGCTCTCTGTCAGCTCTGCGGCGGGTTCCGGGTCGCCGTCCGGGTTGAGCCCGACTGCCTCGGGGCGGTTGCGGACGATCAGGAGCGCCGCCGGAATTAGCAGGACCCACACCATTACTCCGAGCGCTACGTAAGCCTCTCGCCATCCAACGGAACTGACGAGCGACTGCACGGCCGGTGGGAGCACGGCGTTTGAGACCGCAAGCCCGAGCACGACTATGGACATCGCCCGGCCCCGGCGGCGCACGAACCACTGGGCGGTCAGCACCGTTGCGGTGACCGGCAGAGATCCCTGCCCCAGCGCCCTCAGCGCCGCGAAGCCCAGGAATAAGGTCGCCGGACCGGTGGCGAAAGACATCGCGATGCAGGCGATTCCGAGCGCCAAGGCCACGGCGCCGAGCATCAGGCGGGAACCGAAACGGTCAACCAGACGGGCCACCAGCACCACCATGGCAGCGCTCACGCCCGTCCCGAAAGCGTATAGGGTCGAGAGGTAGACGCGGGAGATGCCGGTGTCGGCCAGGATGGGATCGACAAAGATCGAGAAGACAAACGACTGGCCGGGGCCCGAGCAGAAAGTCGCCAGCGTCGCGGCTACTACCACGGCCCAACCGTAGAAAGGTTTCTTTTTAACCATCGGTGAACCCAACGGGACGAACTTCTCCCCTCACTAACTGCCGGATCAGACCTCGGAACGAATCAAAGTACAACTCGCACCCTATTGTTACACGGATATGCCTGCTCAGAACCAGGCTGGAGGTGCCTGATGTAGCTTTAGAAAGACAATGCTGTTAATCTATGCATCAACTGATTAACCTATGTTTCACGGGGAAGAGTTTGTTTTCGGAGAGAGGAGCAAATCCCTTGGCAACGGGCAAAGAAACTCAAGGCATCAATCGTCGCGACTTCTTGAAGGTGAGCGGGGCCGGGCTTACCGGGGTAGCCTTGCTCGGGGTCGCCGGTTGCGGTGGCGGGGGAAACATACAGGGAGGCCAGGGCGGTGGGAGCGGCGGCTCCGGGGGCGGCGGTAACGTCCTGTCCTACGGTCGTGGGGCTGACTCCGTTTCGCTAGACCCGATCAACGCCACAGACGGTGAGTCTTTCCGGGTTACGACCCAGGTCTTCGACGCGCTCTTGACCTTCAAACCCGGTTCCACCGACGTTATACCGGCGCTCGCCACGGAGGTTCCGAAAGCCGAGAACGACGGGAAGCAGTACACCTTCAAGCTTCGCAAGGGCGTCAAGTTCCACGACGGGACCGACTTCAACGCCGAGGCGGTCGTCTTCAACTTCGAGCGTTGGATCAACACCAAGAACCCTTACCACAAGGGCGGTGGC